>CALJEW010000246.1 GCA_938074585.1 uncultured Rhodospirillales bacterium
AAAACATGATTCTTATCCCAATCAGTTATCGGGCGGTCAACAACAACGTGTTGCCATCGCGCGTTCCATTGCAATGGAACCCGACGTCATGTTGTTCGATGAACCCACATCAGCGCTTGATCCAGAACTGGTTGGTGGAGTTTTAAACGTTATGCATAAATTACGTAATAACGGCATGACTATGATTGTCGTTAGCCATGAAATGCGGTTTGCTCAAGAGGCTGCAGACCGGGTTTTGTTTGTCGATGGTGGATTAATAGTTGAACAAAATACGCCGGGAGAAATTTTTAACAACCCGGAACATCAGCGGACACGTGAGTTCTTATCACGTGTCAGTGACCATTAGGGCGCCGAGATATGGACGCGTTCGCAGAAGAATTCCTGAACTGGGATGTTATGGTCAAGTACTTTCCAGATATTGTTGCTGGCTTATGGGTGACGATGGGCCTTGCCCTTATGGTTATTGTCACAGGGTTGATACTTGGCCTTGTATTAGCTGTCATCAGGGCTTTTCAAATTAACCCTATCAATTTGTTTATTATCGCCTTTGTTGATATCTTCCGGTCTTTGCCGCCGCTTGTGATCATCATCCTTCTTTATTTTAGCATACCAATGTTTGGCCTGAATTGGTCTGGCTTTATATGTTCATGGATTGCGCTATCGCTTGTTCTAGCTTCTTTTGTCGAGGAAATATATTGGGCCGGAATCACATCCGTTCATAAAGGTCAGTGGGAAGCCGCTCGCTCAACTGGTTTGAGCTTTTTTGAAACGTTGATCTATGTTGTGTTGCCACAAGTGATTAGAATGACGATTCCCCCGTTGACCAACCGAACTATTGTTATTGCTAAAAATACGGCCCTTGCTTCTGTTGTTGCAGTTCAGGAAATGTTGACCGTCGCACAAACTTCACTGGCCTATGCCGCTAATTCCTCACCCCTTACTTTGGCAGCGCTTGGTTATCTTTTGATGTTCTTGCCCTTGGTTATACTGAGCCGCTACATCGAATCCCGTTTTGCGTGGAAGCGTTAGGAGAGAACAGATCGATTTAGAACTCTTACGCTTTAACTTTTTCAATATTGACTCAGTCATAAATGTGTATCCTTTGATATTAAAGGGGCTTTGGATGACCATTAAACTTTGCCTTTTGGTCGGTCCAATTGGCTTTATTTCTGGTATGACCTTAGCTGGAGTTTATAGCCTTCATATTCGGAGCTTAAATTGGTTCTTGATGGTTTATGTCGACTTTTTCCGCTCAGTCCCTCCTCTTGTTTTGCTGATTTATGTGTATTATGGATTGCCATTCTTCGGTATAGAAATACCTGCATTTTTAGCCGTTCTTATTTCGTTTACGCTCAACAGTTCTTCTTATTATGGAGAGGTTGTGCGGGCTGGGATCGAGAGCATTCCGGCGGGTCAAATGGAAGCCGCGCGCTCAAGCGGATTAAGCCGTACTCAAGCTATGATTTACGTAATCTTACCTCAAGCTCTAAGAAACGTTGCACCGGATTTGATTTCAAACACGGTTGAGCTGATCAAAGCGACTTCAATCGCTAGCGTTGTCGCCCTGCCAGAGCTTTTACGGATGGCACGAGTTGGTCAAGATCTGGAATATAATGCAACGCCTTTAGTGGCTGCTGCATTGATCTATTTAATTATGTTATGGCCTGTCGTTCGGCTGCTTAGCCGTTTAGAACGGCGCATGATGTCTTCACATTGAGGTTTTTTTATGCATAAAGTTCTTGTAATCGTTCCGTTCCCCATGAGCGAAGAAAACCGTGACCAGCGCCGAGATCAATTGAAAGGAGTGCAATTAGGGCCCGATATTTCTTTCGAATTTGAATCCGTTCGCGTTGCACCGAGAAACTACGTTAGTCAATATGACATGGTTTTGGCAGATGTAGGTATTATGGAGGCGGGGTTAAATGCCCGGGAAAGAGGCTTTAGTGCCGTTTGTATAGATACCATGAGCGATTCAGGTGTTGCTGCTTTACGTTCTGTTCTTGATATCCCAGTTATCGGCCCCTGCCGGGCATCGGTGTTGACCGCTTTAATGTTCGGCGACCGGTTCTCGATTATAGCCATGTGGGGGCATTGGAACCACTTGTACGCCAAAACGTTGAAGGACTTAAGGCTTTCAGACCATTGTGCTTCCGTCCGATCAATAGACATGCAGCCCGATAACCAAGGGCTTTTGGGCGGTAAAGAAGAAGATGTGTTTCCACTTCTCCTTAGCGCAGCTAAGCAATGCGTTGAAGAAGATGGAGCTCAAGTTATTTTGCTCGGGTCAACAACTATGCATCAAGCTCACTCTTATCTATCTGAACATCTGAACGTTCCTGTTATTAATCCTGGGCCGCTTACATACAAGCTGGCTGAAGCCGCATTGGGGTTAGGGCTCGCACATAGTCGACAAGCGTACCCATCACCGCCGGCCCCAAAAAACGATGTTGTACAAGCGATGCTAGATACAGCTAGCAAGTTTGATCACTAGCATTTATTCATTTTTTAAGGTGTTCTGGCCGGTCATATAAACCGCGACACGATTGAATTTGTCGCCGTCTACTTCAAAAAAGTTACAATTTGATTTGTGAACCTTTTGCCCATCCAGAAGGATGTTGTCAATCTCAAACCGAACCGCAATTCGATCCTCATCAGGGCATGGAACATAAACAAATTTATGGTGTTTTAGGGTGTCATGGTTGTCCCAAAGGCGCTTAAACATGCTCTCGATCTGATTATGCCCCTGAAGTTTAACGCTGTGTGTTTCAACCGAAAAAATACAATCTGGTGTTAATGCCTCTTTGATTATGGAGATATCTCTTCCGTCTACTCCGGCAAAATATTTATTTACTAAATCTATCATCTGTTGGCGCGTCATTTATCTTTCCTCATGTTTTATCAGGCTCCTTATTGGGAGCACATTTCTGCCATATCATTCCATACCCTCTGGGATTTCAGTTTGCCATCTACGATTTCAAAACGGTCAACAAACCGAATGCCTTCGAATAATCGACCATCGTTGCCTTGCCCTGATAGGGTGCCAAAACAATAGACAACGATTTCGTTTTCATTGGACATGTTATCAAATTTTTCAAATGTTTTACCTATCGATTTGTACCTAGACTTGGACCAATCTATCAACTGCTCCAATTCATGGAAGACTGCACCTCCGGGAAACGTCATTTCGAAATCATGAGCGAGCATTTCCTTTGCCTTTACAATATCTCGAGCTTCCATAGCATTTAAAAATTGGCAAACAATATGGATGGGAAAGATAGGCATATTTATATGAACTCCAACAGATAAATATTTGATGTTAAAAATAAGTGTAAATGGTATACATAGGATATAGTTTTACTTCTTTTCATCAAGTGCCAAGTTTTGGCTGAAAGAATTACGCAAGTGTCCGTCATATCTTCAGGCCATCACATAAACCAAAAAACCGATAATAAACTACCAACCCCTCTTTATCACCAAATCTACGTCATACTACGTAATAAGATTATTGATCAGGAGTTTGCATTAGGCGATTTTTTGCCAAGCGAAGATGAAACAGCTCAAGCCTTCGGTGTTTCACGGATCACATCGAAACGCGCCCTTAATGAACTCGCCGATGAGGGTCTTGTCGTTCGCGAACGCGGGCGTGGAACCCGCGTCATCCATAAAGACCCAACAGCACCTCAAGGGGCTAATATAGAAGGCATGCTTGAAAATGTCATGGCAATGGGTTTGAAAACAGAAGCTACGTTGCTCGAGTTTGGTTATGTTAAACCAACAGACCGCGTTGTTCAGGCATTAAAATGTTCACCAAATTCTCGCGTTCAGCGGGCCGTACGATTGCGCTCACACGAAGGACAAGCCTTTTCTCATTTGCTTACATTTGTTCCCGAACCTGTCGCCAGCACTTATACTCAAGAAGACTTAGCAAATACGCCATTACTTGTTTTGCTTGAGCGTGGGGGGATTGCTGTCTCTCGAGCAGAGCAATCCCTAACCGCAACTTTGGCTGATGCAAACGTTGCCCCATTGTTGAACTTAGACATCGGCGCACCATTGCTTAGAATTCGACGAGTCGTTTATGATCAGAATAACCAGCCCGTTGAATTTATTACGGGATTATATCGGCCAGATAGATATCAATATCGGATGAATTTATCACGTGTGTTAACCGAACATTCTAATACTTGGGCACCAACCAGTTAACTCCTCTTTTCTGCGTTTCTAACGTAGACATCTGAAATACATATGATATATGTCTATATCATTTGTATTTTGACCAGTTGGAATTCGCAATTATGAAAACACTTAGTCTTAAAGCTCAATTAGAGAGCGGTAACACCGTTGTCGCTCCAGGTGTCTTTGATGCCTTTAGCGCATCAAGCGCAGAAAAAGCAGGTTTCAGTGCCGCCTATATATCAGGGGCTAGTGTTTCTTATTCCCATTTTGGGCTTCCAGATATTGGCCTTGTAAGCATGAGAGAAGTCGCTGACACGCTTTCTAATATTCGCGAACGTGTCGACATTCCGCTGATTGTTGATGCGGACACTGGGTTTGGCAATGCGATTAATGTGCAACGAACCGTTAAATTATTCGAGCGCAATGGAGCTAATTGCATTCAGCTCGAAGATCAAACAATGCCGAAACGGTGCGGTCATTTAAAAGGCAAGGGACTTGTGAGCACGGCCGAAGCTGTAGGCAAAATCAAAGCTGCCGTTGATGCACGGGCCAGCGAAGAAACATTGATTATGTCGCGTACCGATGCGATTGCGGTTGAAGGCTTTGATGCAGCTTTAGAACGCGCTGAACGCTACCTAGAGGCGGGGGCCGACATTCTATTTATTGAAGCCCCTAACAATGAAGAAGAAATGCGAACCCTAACTGGGCAATTCAAAGCCCGTGTCCCGTTGTTGGCAAACATGGTCGAAGGGGGCTTTACCCCCATGTTTGACGCAGAAAAGTTGACCGAAATTGGCTACCAAATTGTGATTTTTCCGGGTGGATTATTTAGGGCTAGGTCGTTTATGGAACAAGAGTATTTCACCAGCTTAAAAAAGCATGGCTGGAACAAGCCATATCAAGACAGAATGCTTGATTTTAAACAAATGAACGAAGCTCTAGGCACTCAAGACATACTTGATGCGGGAGCAAAATATGATGCAGAGAACTTTGATGATTGATCCCGTAACTCTAGCCGTTCTTAAGGGCCGACTTGAGCAAATTGCAGATGAAATGGATGCTACCTTATTTCGAAGTGCCTTCAACCCAATCATTGCTGAAGCCCACGATGCTTCTCATGGTATTTATGATGCCATAACTGGTAAAACATTAGTGCAAGGTAAATCCGGCCTTCCAGTTTTTGTAGGTGCTATGGCATTTGCGGTAAAAGCTGTAATCGATAAAGCCGCAAAAGATGGTAACCTTTCAGAAGGCGATGTTTATATTTTCAACGACCCGTATGATGGCGGCACGCACTTATCTGACTTTAAACTAGTGAGCCCTTATTACCGGGACGGCGAGCTGTATTGTTATTTGGCATCGGTTGGTCACTGGCATGATGTGGGCGGTAATGTACCTGGTAATTATAATCCAGAAGCAACTGAATGTTTTCAGGAAGGCATGCTTATCCCACCGGTTAAACTCATTGAAGCCGGTAAATTTAGACAAGATATTGTCGATATTATGCAGGCAAACTCGCGTCAACCGATCAGTCTATATGGTGACCTGAGCGGCCAAATTAACGCCCTTGAATTGGGTGAGCGCCGCTTAACCGCATTGTTGGACGAATATGGTGACGCCACCGTTCAAGACGCATTTGTCGAGCTGCAAGCTCGTGCCGCACAGTTGATGCGAATGAACATTGCCGAACTTCCCGATGGTACATACTCGTGCGACGACTGGCTGGATAACGATGGCATTGTTGATGAGCCGCTCAAAATTGCACTCGATCTGACCATTTCAGGCGAGATCATGAAACTTGATTTTTCACGATCATCCCCGGCTTGCGCTGGACCGGTTAATATTTCTCTTTCGACGGCGGTTGCTTCTGTTTATGTGGCAATCAAGCACGTATTTAACGATGTTCCGGCAAATTCTGGCGTTCTTGATCCCATTGAAATTGTTATTCCAGAGCATACGATGCTTGCCGTTAAAGCCCCTAAACCTGTGGGTGGTTATACAGAAACAATTTTGCGGCTGATCGATGTTGTTTTTGGGGCGATGGCAAAAGTAGCTCCTGAACGGAGCAATGGATGTGCGTATGGAACCATTAATGCGTTGTCTTTAGCGGGGCACCGCCGGGATGGGCGACGCTGGGTGATGTTTAGCTTTTTCGGCGGTGGTCATGGTGGACACCCAGAAGGGGATGGCCTTAATCATGGCAACGCACCGATTTCAACAGCAACCATTCCCCCGTTGGAAATTTTGGAATCCGCATACCCTATGTTCTTCACTAAATGGGCATTGCGCCCCGATAGTGGTGGAGCCGGACAGAACCGGGGCGGCTTAGGTGCTATTTACGAGATAGAATTGTTAGAAGAAAACGCTGACGTTTTTTTGTTTGGGGAACGCGGGCGTTATGCGCCAGCGGGTGTTAATGGGGGCGGGTATGGGGCTCTCAATACATTCAGTTACGAACAAGATGACGGATACCACAAGCCGCCCATGGTATCTAAAATGGTTGGTATTAAAATCAAAAAAGGACAACACCTGCATTTGGAAACCCCCGGAGGCGGTGGTTACGGAAAGGCAAGTGAACGCGACCTTAAAGCCGTCGCGCGCGATGTTGGGTTGGGCTACGTCACTCCTGAAGGGGCAAAGCGCGATTATAGTGTCGTATTAAATGAAAACGGAACGGTCGATCAAGAACAGACCGATAAATTAAGGGCATTGGTATCTCAATGAGTGATGAAGAAAAATATGTAGTTGGTGTTGATGTCGGTGGCACATTTACTGATGTGTTTTTTTTGGATGAACAAAGCGGCGAATGTTCCGTCGCCAAAGTCCCTTCGACCCGACCCGACCAATCTAAGGGCTTCATTGAAGGTATTAGGTCTGGCGTCGAAAATTTTTCTCAACTTGCCACTGTTGTTCATGGAACCACTGTTGGCACCAATGCACTGCTGGAGCGCAAAGGGGCTAAAACTGGCATTATTACAACCGAAGGGTTCCGCGACGTTCTTGAAATGCGCCGACGGGATCGGCCAACAACGTGGGGGCTTTGGGGACAGTTTGAACCCATTATTCCCCGCAACTTACGACTAGAGGTTCCGGAACGAACGCTTGCCGATGGAACAATTTATACGGCTGTAAATACTGATGACGTAAAAGCCACTGCTCAAGAATTAATTGATGCTGGAGCCGAATCCGTTTGTGTTGCTTTCATGAATTCCTTTGCCAATTTTGATAATGAACAAATCGCGGTTAAAGCAGTTCGCGAAATTTGGCCGAACGAGCACGTAGTTGCTTCAAGTGAAATATTGCCTGAAATTCGCGAATTTGAACGCACATCAACAACCGCTTTAAACGCTTATTTGCAACCCCCCGTTGGCAACTACTTACAGCGCTTAGAAACAGCTCTTCAAGATGATGGTTTCAAAGGGCACGTTTTGATCGTTCAATCGAACGGCGGTGTTATGTCTGTTGACGTGGCTCGGCGGTTGCCGGTGCGCACGGCCCTTTCTGGGCCGGCTGCTGGTGTCATTGCCAGTGCTTATATCGCTACCGTTGCTGGGTTTCCAAATGTCATTACGTGTGACATGGGTGGCACAAGCTTTGATGTTTCTTTGGTTGCTGATGGAGAAAGTTCGCTTAGTGCTCAAACATCCATTGATTACGGAATGATTATCCGAACCCCAATGATTGAGATTACGACCATTGGCGCTGGTGGCGGCTCCATTGCTTGGGTAGACCGGGGTGGATTGTTACAAATCGGGCCAGAATCAGCAGGTTCAGACCCTGGGCCCGTCTGTTACGGACTTGGCAATGATCGCCCTACCGTAACCGATGCGAACCTTGTTTTGGGGCGCATTAATGCAGGCCGTCCGATCGGTGGAAAACTGGATCGACTGGATGTGGATGCGGCAAAATTGGCGATTGAAGCCCACGTAGGGAAACCTTTGGGGCTTGAGACAATGGAAGCGGCTGAAGCCATTGTTCGTGTTGCAAATTCAAAAATGGCAGGCGCTATCCGGTTGGTTTCTGTTGAACGTGGTCACAATCCTAACGAATTCTCGGCCATGCCTTTTGGTGGAGGTGGGGCTCTTCATGCGGGTGCGTTAATTAAAGAAGTGGGATTGAAAAGCGCTCTCGTTCCTCGCTATCCGGGTGTAACCAGCGCTTTGGGCTGTACAATTGCTGACATGCGCCATGACTTTGTTCAAACCATAAGCGGCATGCTCGCCGATATGGATATTGCCGGTCTGCAAAACCATATGAGTG
>CALJEW010000247.1 GCA_938074585.1 uncultured Rhodospirillales bacterium
CATGTAACTGGAATGCGGGTCTAGAGATGTTAGCATGCCGGTTATGGCGGCCTCGATCAGCTCTTCATCTGTTGGCGCTTCCACATAATCACTGCGGACACGTTCAAACACATCACCAAACAAGTTCAAAAGCCGGTAAACGTCAGTACTATTTTTTACTTTTTCAGCGTCCGCTGCTGACACGATTTGGAATGAACTCCACACCAAACATGCGAATCCAACAACAATTACTAAGCCTAATTTTTTTAATTTCATCCGCTTACCTTACTTTTTTGCCTGTTTACCGTGCCCAGCAAGCCACGGCAATGGATTTATAGGTTGCCCCCCACGCCGTAATTCTATGTACAGCGAAGGTTTAAGCCTTTTATTCTTAGTTTGGATACGGTCCATAATACCGACCGGCTCTCCCCCTAGTAACCATTGCCCAACAATAACGTCAATACGCCCCATTCCAGCAAGAAGAGTATGATATCCTGCCCCGTGTTCTATGATCAAGAGCCTGCCATACCCACGGAAGGGCCCAGTGAACGCAACCCGCCCCTCATAAGGAGCAATGACTTGTGCTTCTGACATGACACTTATGGTGACGCCTTTATGGGTTAACCCACCGGTGCCTGTTTGTCCAAACAAGGATTTAACATCACCCACTACAGGAAAAGGCAATTTACCCTTAGCAATGTCAATTGGCTTTCCGGTGTAATCTGCTGGGGGCTCAACAACAACTACGGCTGGTTTTCGGCCTTGTTTTTTGGCAATTTTTTGGGCTTTTTCTTGAGCTTCACGTTGTTTTTTTAGCTTGTCAAGGCGAAGCATCAAATCGCGTAAAGATCGCGCTTCTTTGCTCAACGCTTTTGCTTTGCGGTCAACGATTGCTGTTTTAGCAACGGTCCGGCGGCGCAACCTTGATTTCCGCCCCAGTAATGTCCGCAAAAGTTTTCGTTGCGCTTGAAGCTCCGTATTCGCTCCGTTCAATTCGTCGCGATGACGCTGGGCTTGCTGCTGATTAAACGCCAAAGCGCTCAAATCATCACTTAAAACCCGCGCGCGGCGCGCCAGTTCGGGCATTGTTGAGCGTAAAAGTATCGCTGTTCGAACCGTATCGCCGGGCGATATAGGTTGTACTATCAAGACTTCTGGTGGGTATTGAGCAACCCGTTGCAAAGCTTGTAAAACACCACCCATCTGTTTCCGACGTTTCCGCAATGAAGTCGTTTTTTCAGCTAATTCAGCCGTTACCTGTTTCAGTTTTTTGGATAGTTCATCAACCCGCGCTTCATGATCTTGGATGAGCGCTGCGGCTGAAACCATGCCATCACGTAATCGCTTAATATCACCATCTAAGTTAGCTGCTTTATCTTTCAAGAGCTGACGCTTGTTCTGGGTTGCTTTTAGAGCTTTATCAATATCTTGCAGCCGTTGTTCTGGGGCCTTTTCAGTGTTTTGATTAACAATATCATTTGGGCGTTTAAATTTAACCTGTGCGGATGATTGAGCAAAAACGGCACCGTCACACATAAATAACAGGGGAACCGCAAGCAAACACCTGAACACGGATTGCTTAAAAAAGGAAAGCATCTTATTTAGCTGCAGAATTTCGTAGGTTTTCGCCATCTAATAACGAACGTCCAGTCATTTCAATCGGCTGCTCCAAGCCCATTAACTGGAGCAATGTAGGAGCCACATCGCACAGCCGCCCCGCCTTCAAACTCCCAACCCAATCGGGTGCATTAATCAACAAAGACGGTACAACATTTAAGGTGTGCTGCGTATGGGGCTCATGAGCTTCGTCATCATACATGCTTTCGCAATTGCCATGATCCGCGGTTACGAACAATGTGCCATAGGCATCCGAAATTGCCGCTTCCAAGCGCCCCAAACAGCTATCCAAGGTTTGTGCGGCTATAATCGCAGCTTCTAGAACGCCCGTATGTCCAACCATATCTCCATTTGCATAATTAACGATAATCAGGTCAAAGTCCCCATTGGTAATCGCGTTCACAAGCTTATCGGTTAATTCTGGTGCCGACATTTCAGGCTGCAAATCATAGGTCGCCACATTGGGCGAAGGGACCAGAATGCGTTCTTCACCCTCGAACTCCGCTTCGCGCCCCCCATTTAAAAAGAACGTCACATGGGCATATTTTTCAGTCTCAGCTATGCGCAATTGCTTGAGCCCTGCGGTGGCAACAACTTCACCCAGAATCCCTGTCAATGCAGACGACGGGAACATGCAATCCATCTGCTCAGATAAATCGGAAGAATATTCAACCATCCCTAAGAGCGCAGAAAAATCGACAACAGCACTGCGCTCAAAGCCATCAAAATCAGAATCGATTAAGCTCGCCAATATTTCACGTGCCCGATCAGCCCTAAAATGCGACATTAAAACGCCATCGCCATCGTTAATTCCAGCGTATCCACCAATCACACACGGCAAAATAAATTCATCCGTTTGCCCCGCCTCGTAGGCATTTTGAATGCCCGCCAATGGGTCAACAACTCTAATCCCTTGACCTTTTACCATGGCATCATAGGCTTGCTCGACCCGGTCCCAGCGGTTGTCCCGATCCAGCGCATAATAACGCCCTGTAACCGTGGCGATTTGGCAGTTCGGGATATCGCGTGTGGCTTCTAAAAATTGGCTTAAAAATTCGCAACCTTTTTTGGGCGGTGTATCGCGACCGTCCATAAAGGCGTGAATGGCGATGGGAATTTGAGCATCCCCCAAAATTTGTGCTAAGGCGACAATATGCGCTTGATGTGAATGCACCCCACCCGGCGACATTAGACCCAATAGATGACAAGTCCCACCCGATACTTTTAAAGCCTTTATATACGCCAGCAGCGCCACATTTTTAGCCATCGACCCATCTGCCACAGCTGCATCAATGCGGGGTAAGTCTTGCATCACAATCCGCCCCGCACCCAAATTCATGTGACCAACTTCTGAATTACCCATTTGCCCGGCGGGCAAACCCACCTGTTCCGCCGATGCATTTAGTGTGGCTTTTGGTACAGTCGCGACCAATCGGTCCCAATTAGGCGTATTGGCCAAAGCAATTGCATTGCTTTCAGTCTCAATACGCTCTCCCCACCCATCAAGGATGCAAAGAACAACGGGACCACGTCGAGGTGAATTTGTATGTTTTGTAAACATAGGTAAATATAGCGCTTTCCGTAACGATTATACAGCCTTGATACAGGAAAATTGAAGATCAAAACCTTATGACTGCGTTAAGCTCCAAGGTCAACGCGACGGTAACTGGTGTTAGTTGTAATACCAAGGACCGAAGGAAGCCGTTTTATGGGTATTACCCGTAATCTTAGGTCTTTGACGTACTTTTAATTAAGTCCTGAAGAGCCGTTCGAATATCGGTATCCGTGATGTTAGATAACTGAATCACTCACCGAGTGGCGTCAGTATCCAAGTTTATAACATCCAATGTTCGCAATTTCGATTTGATTGAAAATCCAAATTGGATAAGCACCAGAAAAAATAATTAATAGATACGTCCAATAACTGTGCCATTTGAAAAAGCCGCCCTACCCAAATTAGGTTCACCCCAGCCTCATGTTTTGGAACTGTTGGTATGAAATATTATCCAGAGCAGCCATTCGTTTTTGGCTTAAGCCTATCGATTTTTCCGCGCTTTAAGGCGCGCAGTAATCTGGCAATTTATTACATTTTGCTTTCGTAGCACATGGTGATTACGTATCATAATATCCAACAATTTGTTCGTTTTAAGTCGAATACATTGTTTTGGATCTGTAAATACAGCGTCCCCAGCTCTTTTTTATCGCCCCCATCCGGATAAGTGGAACCCGTTAACAGGGACAATGCACTAAGCAGAGCAAAGAATCGCTTATTCAAGATGGGTAAATAATTTTATATTTCACTTAATTTATAGCTCAAATTTCTTTATTTATTGTAAGCGTTAATCATTATGTAAAAAAATAACATATTCCCTTACGAAAGGTTTAGAAGATGATTTATAGCTTGGATGGCAAAAACATTAAAACAGATGGTGATGATTATTACATAGCCCCCACAGCAGCCGTAATTGGCGATGTGACTTTAATGAAAGGTGCCAGCGTTTGGTTTGGCGCAACACTGCGTGGCGATAATGACCCTATCGTTATTGGTGAAGGCACTAATGTTCAAGATGGTAGCATGATCCACACCGATCCCGGCTTTGGCACAACCCTTGGCAATAACGTCAGCATTGGTCACATGGTTATGCTTCATGGCTGCACCATTGGTGATGGCACGTTGATTGGCATTGGCAGTATTATTTTAAACGGCGCTGTGATTGGTAAAAACTGCCTAATTGGGGCCAACTCAATGATAACTGAAGGCAAAAATATTCCTGACAATTCGGTTATTATGGGATCACCCGGAAAAATCATTCGCCAAACATCTGAAGCTGATTTAAAAATGATCGCCAACCCTGGACCGCACTACGTAGCGCGTTATAAAATGTACAAACAACAGCTTAAAGAACAGGGCTAAGATTTAAACCATATATATAACGGGTAATTTACTAAAGTCGTCCATATATAATTGAATCATAATAACAAAAAAGGTCTGCCAAAATGCTTTTTTTCTCTGACAAAAAATCTGAAATACCGTCTGCGCCTGAAGCCTTATCCGGGCGCGATAACGCCATGTTCATTCCCGAACATCACCATGTAAATGGTACACCCTTAGCGGGCCCTTTTGCCGATGGGCTAGAACAAATCATTATTGGCATTGGCTGTTTTTGGGGGGCGGAACAAATTTTTTGGCAATTACCTGGGGTTTTTACAACAGCCGTTGGTTATGCGGCGGGTCACACGCCCAACCCGACTTATGAAGAAGTGTGTTCAGGACAAACCGGGCATAATGAAGTGGTGTTGGTGGTTTATGACCCAAACCAAATTGAATTCGGTGCGATCCTAAAAGCCTTTTGGGAAGGCCACAATCCAACGCAAGGAATGCGCCAAGGCAACGATAAAGGGACCCAATACCGCTCCGGTATTTATTGCCAAACCAAAGACCAGCTCAAAGCCGCAGAAGCATCGCGCACGGTTTTTCAAAAGAACTTAAAAGCCGCTGGATTAGGGAAAATCACTACTGAAATCCTAGACGCCCCCACCTTCTATTATGCCGAAGACTATCACCAACAATATCTGGCAAAAAATCCAAACGGTTATTGTGGGTTAGGTGGAACTGGTATCACATTGTAAATAAAAACTAATTAGAAGATACGTGGAAATTGATTACTTATTTGCTTTTGGTGAAATTACGATGTGTAAACAATGTGTGATTAGTTATTCATAAATGGATGCGTCTTCATGCAGGCAATTTTACAAATCTGAGTTTTGCGCTTGGCTGTTTCCAAGCACATTTCAAATACGCAAATGAAAGATCGCATCAAAATTTTGGAGAGAGCATAATGTTAAAAGTAAAATCTGACTTGGTTTCCGGCGTCCAATTAAAACGCAAACAGCTTAAACATTTGCCCTAGTTCCCGATCTTCAATACCTATCAGTAGCATTAAATCGCGTCTAAATCAGCGAAATCTTGCTGAACATGCCTCATTCTGTAATTGGTGCTGTATTACTAGCTGAGAGATTTTACTGGCGCACGGTTCAATAAATTTGAGCAAGCGAGTAAGTTATGTTCCAAAAACATCCTAAATAAAGCTCCCGCAATGTCGTCAAAGACCCACCCTTTTCAAAAACGGGTGGAATGGTAAAGCGAACACTTTACTTCCGCTATGCCCCCCACAATACCGGACACCCGCCTGTAACATCAAAACAAATAATAATGTATGTGACCAAATTGCAGAAAATAAATTTGTAGATGTGGTTACAAGTGCCGCGGCAAAAGTTTTCCTTGATGATCCACCGTAGTTTTCGGCACGAACGCCGGGCGGATATCACTATACTACATTGATTGAAGAAAACGGAACCGCTCCCTCAACCCGCCATTCCCAAAGCACCCCATTACGAAATTAATTTAAGTCGAGGGACGTATCCCTTCTTGAGCACGTAACCGGATAAGCAACGCAGGCGATTGTTGATCGGTTTGGTTGTAACGAAGTAACCAGAAAAATCATAGGTCACATTATAACCACAAAACATTAGTCATAAAAGCGGCAATGGAAATCAGTGAGTTTAATCTCTATGGTATGGATGGCCAGCCAGAATGCATTGTGCGCGGTAGAGTTGTTCAGCAATCAGGCTCCTTACCAGCATGTGGGGCCATGTTTGTTTGCCCAAGCACAGCCTTAAATCACAGCGTTTCAACAAATCCGCATCCAACCCATCAGCACCGCCGATAATAAAGGCGACATCGCGTATACTCTCGTCTCGCCAGTAGTTTATTTTTTTGGCAAATGCCCGACTGGTTAAATCTCTACCTTTTTCATCCAAGGCAATACGGACAGCACCATCAGGAACAGCCGCATCCAAAAGACTGGCTTCTCGGCGTTTAAGCTCAAGCCCAGAAAGTGGTTTTTTCTCCTCCACTTCACGCAATTCAAACGGCGTTGTTATTCGGCGAGTATAATGATCAAACAAATCACGATCCGGCCCAGCTTTCGCCCGGCCGACAGCAATTAAGGTCAAACGCATAGAGGCTCCTTTAGGCAGGAACCACGCCTACGTCTGCAGTATCTTCAGTTTGTTCAGGAGCTGTCCAGATTTTTTCTAGATTATAAAAATCACGAACTTCAGGACGAAACAAATGAACAATCACATCGCCTGCATCGACCAGAACCCAGTCGCACTGTGGCATGCCTTCAATGGCAATCCCTTTTACGCCTTTGGTTTTTAAGTTGCGGTAAATATGATCCGTCATCGCACCAACATGGCGTTGCGATGTGCCTGTGGCAATAACCATATAATCGGCAATTTCTGTTTTGCCTTCTAAGTCGATGACGGCAATGTCTTCAGCCTTGTCATCATCGAGAAACGTTTTAACCAGCTCAAGAACATCGTCTGGAGTTGGTATCGCTTGTTGACTTTGTGGTATGGGTTTAGTCCTTTCTATCGGGTTTATTAAAGTTATTTGTTCATCCAATCTTCGTTTGATTGCGAACGGATCTTTGTTGCAGATATGCTATTTAACGGTGTTTTCAAAAAGGCCCAAGCTGGCGGTTTCATGTCAGCAAGCGTTAAGGCATTATCTTCACTCACTCGGTACGGGGCAAAGTGGCTTACCGCTTTTGCGCTCTCCGCCTCTTTAGAATATGCCGGACGGGCAAAAATCGCAACGGGTAGGGCCATAAAGATATTTTCCCATTCGTGCCATTGCTCAATCTGGGCCAAATTATCGGCCCCCATCAACCAAACGAAATGCCCACCAGAGAACTTTTTTTGAAGGGCAGGTAATGTATCAGCCGTATATTGGGTACCCAATTCACGTTCGATATCGGTAACCATTATACGTCGATTTCCAGCAACTTCGCGGGCTTTTTCCATGCGTTGATCAAGGCTCGCCATGCCCGCGGTCGACTTCATTGGGTTTTGCGGTGATACCAGCCACCAGACGCAATCCAAGTTTAAGCGTTCCAATGCCAAATTCGATATGTGCAAATGCCCGTCATGAGCAGGATTGAACGATCCGCCCAAAAGACCAATACGTTGCCCAAGGAACGCTGTTATTTGATTTTCGATTTGAGTTGTCATTATCGGATCAATTTTAAGGGCGGCACTGCCCAGTGCCCCGAACCAAGTATTTTGAACTGGTCAATTGTTCAACCCCAACAGGACCGCGTGCGTGTAGTTTGCCAGTGGAAATACCAATTTCAGCGCCCATGCCAAATTCACCACCATCGGCGTATTGGGTAGATGCGTTGACCATGACAATCGCTGAATCGATTGCGTTTAAAAAAACTTCGGCGGTTTCAGGGTTTTCCGTAATAATCGCATCGGTATGATTCGAGCTATGGGCTATAATGTGTTCAATAGCGTCTTTAACATCAACAACCGTGCACACTGAAATGATCGAGTCTAAATATTCAGTATCCCAATCCTCATCGCTGGCTTTTTGAACACGACTATCAATAGCGCACGTTTGTGAGTCACCGCGCACTTCACAGCCTAAATCAATCAAACCATCAATAATCGCAGGCAACATGTTATCGGCGATGCTTTGATCAATAAGTAACGTTTCCGTTGATCCACAAACCCCTGTTCGCCGCATTTTAGCGTTTAAAACAATGTTTTTAGCCATTTCTGGGTCAGCATCTTTATCCACATAAGAATGGCAAATGCCTTCTAGATGTTTAAATAATGGAATTTTACTTTCTTCCGTGATGCGTGAAACTAACGATTTTCCACCGCGCGGAACAATCACATCAATATAATCGCTTAAGCGCAACATGGCCCCAACCGCTGCCCGGTCACGCGTCCGAATCCGTTGCACCGCGTCTTCGGGTAATCCGGCTTGTTTTAGGCCTTCGTGCAAACACTCCAAAATCGCTGCTGATGAATAAAAGCTTTCAGAACCGCCACGCAAAATAGCTGCATTTCCCGCTTTTAGACACAATGCACCAGCATCTGCCGTGACGTTCGGGCGGGATTCGTAAATAATTCCGATAACGCCCAAAGGCACACGTTTTCGTTGAATGACCAAGCCGTTTGGCCGTTCAATTTCTGACAAAATAGTGCCGACCGGATCATCTAGAGTGGCAATATCTTCCAACCCTTTGGCCATGGCTTCAACCCTGCCTTCGTCCAGCGCCAAGCGATCCAGCATGGCCCCACTCAAACCTTTTTCTTCAGCTGCCGCCATGTCTTTGGCGTTTTCTGACAAAATATGGTTTTGTCCCCGGCGAACGGCTTCAGCACTTTTGATCAAGGCTTGATTTTTTGCATCCGTAGACGCTTCAGCCAATTCACGCGCTGCAGCTTTCGCTTTTTGGCCTAGACCTTCAAGCAGTTCTCTATAATCGATTTGGGTTTTGCTCATCGTGCTCTCAGCTCAATACCATGTCGTCACGGTGGACCATTTCATCGCGTCCACGATAACCTAGAATATTTTCAATTTCA
>CALJEW010000248.1 GCA_938074585.1 uncultured Rhodospirillales bacterium
CCGTACTAACCTTCGAGCCGCACCCGAGAACAGTCTTTCAACCGGGTGCAGCGCCCTTTCGGTTAACTCCTTTTCGGGCAAAAGCCCGCGCCTTAAAGGCATTGGGCGTTGATTTGATGATAGTCCAAAAGTTTAGTCGCAACTTTTCTCAAAACCCTGCTGAAGACTTTGTCAAATCCATTTTAGTCGACGGCTTTGGGGCTAAACATGTGATTTCAGGTTATGATTTTGTCTTTGGCCATGGTCGACAAGGCAATTGCGAACTTTTGCTGAGCATGGGACAACAGCTGGGCTTTGGTTTCACAGCCATCAGTGCCGTTGAAAGTCCGGAAGGATTTGTTTATTCATCCACCCGTGTCCGTCAATGTTTGGAAAGCGGCGATGTGCGCGGGGCCGCTGAAATATTGGGCCGAACGTATGCTATTGAAGGCCGGGTTGCACATGGTGCTAAACTGGGCAGAACCATTGGTTTTCGAACGGCAAACATACATTTGGGGTCGTTATTGCGACCCAAACGCGGAATTTATGCGGTTCGGGTGACCGTTGACGGTGAAAACCGAATTATAGAAGGCGTCGCTAGTATAGGCAATCGGCCTACGGTTTATGGCATTGGCGACATATTAGAAGTTTATTTGTTTGATTTCAACGCGGATATATACGGACGTCGAATTTCAATTGAACTGATTGAGTTCATCCGTGCTGAAGCCAAATTTGATAGTGTTGAAGAAATGCGCAGAGAAATTGAGCAGGATGTAGAAAAATCCCGTGCAATTTTACAAAGCCAAAGAAATTAGGTACGAATTATGACTGTCGATTATAAAACATCCGTATATTTGCCAAAAACTGACTTCCCCATGAAAGCTGGCCTGCCGCGTCGCGAGCCTGAAATACTGGCAAAGTGGGAAGAACAGAATTTGGAAGGCCAAATTCGCGAAGCGTCGAAAGATCGCGAGAAATTCGTATTGCACGATGGCCCTCCATACGCTAACGGGCATCTTCACATCGGTCATGCGCTTAATAAAATTCTAAAAGACGTGATCAACCGGACCCGTCAAATGCTGGGTTATAACGCTTACTTCGTTCCAGGTTGGGATTGTCATGGTCTGCCGATCGAATGGAAGATCGAGGAAAAGTATCGCAAAAAGAAAAAAGACAAAGATGAAGTGCCAGTTGTTGAATTCCGCCAAGAATGCCGCGAATTTGCGAAAGGCTGGATTGAAGTGCAAAAAGAAGAGTTTAAGCGCTTAGGCATAATGGGCAATTGGGATCACCCCTACACAACCATGACCAACGCCGCGGAAGCCACGATTGCCGGTGAATTGGGCAAGTTTTTGATGGATGGCTCATTATACAGAGGTGCAAAACCGGTTATGTGGTCGCCGATTGAAAAAACAGCCCTAGCCGAAGCCGAAGTTGAATATCACGATCACACATCAACAACGATTTTTGTTCGCTTCTCGGTTCGTAAAGCATCTATCCCCGAAGTTGAAGGTGCCAGCATTGTAATCTGGACGACAACACCATGGACCATGCCCGGCAACCGTGCCGTTGCTTATGGCCCGGATATTGATTATGTGGTTGTTGAAGTGACAGGCGTTAGCGAAGACAGCTTGGCGGTTATTGGTGAAAAAATGATTTTCGCAGAAGCGCTTGTAAGCGACGTTGCAGCAAAAACCGGAATCATAAGCCATAAAGTTAAAGCCAGTTTCAAAGGTTCTGTCCTTGATGGCACAATCTGCAAACACCCGTTCCATGGCAAAGGTTACGATTATGATGTGCCTGCGCTAAGTGCTGGATTTGCGACCACCGACGAGGGCACAGGGATTGTTCATATTGCACCGGGTCACGGCGCAGATGACTGGGAATTGGGCATTGCAAACGATATAGAAATACCACAAACGGTTAGCGAAGATGGCACCTATTTCGAGCACATCCCAATGTTTGCAGGCATGCACGTATACAAGTGCAATGACCATGTGGCTGATGTGTTACAAGAAGCAAGCGCACTTTTGGCGCGAGGATCTTTAGTTCACCGCTACCCACATAGCTGGCGCTCTAAAAAACCCCTGATCTTCCGCAATACGTCGCAGTGGTTTATCTCGATGGATAAAAATGATCTGCGTAAGAAGGCATTAAAAGCCATTGATGAAACCCGCTTTGTACCAGAGAAAGGGCAAAACCGCCTACGCGGCATGATCGAAGATCGCCCCGATTGGTGCGTTTCGCGCCAACGGGCATGGGGTGTTCCGATCACGGTTTTCGTCAATAAAGAAACGGGCGAGCCATTGCGAGACCAATCCGTCATGGACCGCGTTATCAAAATTTTTCAGGCCGAAGGATCCGACGCCTGGTTCGCATCTGACCCGCAACGATTTATAGGCGATACCTATAAATCCAAAGACTATGAACAAGTCACCGATATTTTGGATGTCTGGTTCGATTCAGGCTCGACCCATGCTTTCGTTCTTGAAAGTGACGAATGGGACTTACAATCGCCTGCATCTTTGTATCTAGAAGGCTCTGACCAACATCGCGGCTGGTTCCATTCCAGCTTACTTGAAAGCTGCGGCACCCGCGGACGCGCACCCTATGACACTGTTTTGACCCATGGATTTGTGATGGCAGAAGACGGCCAAAAAATGTCAAAATCGTTGAACAACAGCGTATCCCCCCAAGATGTGAACAACCAATTGGGTGCCGATATTTTGCGCCTTTGGGTGGTTGGATCTGATTACTCAGAAGATTTACGCATTGGGCCAGAGATTTTAAAACAACAAGCTGATATCTATCGTCGTTTGCGAAATACGCTGCGTTTTATTTTGGGCAACTTGAATGAATTCGACGACACTGAAAAAATCGACGTTGCTGAAATGCCCGAATTGGACCGTTGGGTCCTACATCAGATATGGGAAATGGACCAAAAAGTCCGGACCACCTGCGACGATTTCCAGTTCCACATGCTGTTTAACGATCTGCATAACTTTTGTGCCATGGATTTGTCGGCGTTTTATTTAGATATCCGGAAAGATAGCTTGTATTGCGACCGCGCCGATAGCACGCGCCGTCGGGCATCGCGCACTATATTGAACGAATTATTTAATTGTTTGGCCAAGTGGTTTGCACCTTTCATTTGCTTTACCGCCGAAGAAGTATGGCAAACACGCTACCCCGATGCAGGCAGCGTGCATTTGCAAATGTTCCCAGACATCCCTGATAATTGGCGCGATGATGAGTTGGCTGAAAAGTGGGCTAAAATCCGTTCCGTCCGCCGCGTTGTAACGGGTGCTTTAGAAATCGAACGAGCTGAAAAACGCATTGGATCAAGCCTCCAAGCCCGCCCCGTTGTTCATACAACTGCTGAAAACAAAGCCTTGTTTAAAGACTTGGATGCGGCTGAATTGTTTATCACATCGGGCGCTGAGTTTTCAACGGATGCCGCCCCAGCAGATGCATTCCGTATGGAAGGAATTGATGGTATAGCTGTTGTACCAACTTTATCCAGCACAGACAAATGCCCACGCTGTTATCAGTTCCCGAAGGATATTGGGGCTGACCCCGCGCATCCTGAAGTTTGTGGTCGTTGCGCTGATGCATTCAACCATCACACCCATTCAGCGGCTTAAAGGGCCAAATGCAGATGTCTAAACACGTTTGGCAAGGGCTTGGGTTGGCCGCATTAGTGGCGGCGCTTGATCAACTATCGAAATGGATAATCGTTGCCCACGTCATGAACCCGCCTGTGCAAATTGAAGTCACATCGTTCTTTAATCTAGTTTTGGCTCACAATCGGGGCGTTAGCTTTGGCATGTTCGCGGCCGGTTCAGAGCTCGGCAAATGGATTCTGGTTGGCTTGGCGCTGATGATTTCAGGTTTTTTGGTGCGCTGGTTGTTTCAATCGAGCAGCCCTTTCAGCATCATCGCCTTAGGCTTGATACTTGGAGGTGCTGTGGGGAATGTGATTGACCGGGTTTTGATCGGTGCTGTTGTTGATTTTCTGGACTTTCATGCTTTCGGGACCCATTGGCCGGCCTTTAACGTGGCTGATACCACCATATTCTTAGGTGCTGTAGGCCTAATATTTGAATCATTCTTCAGTAAAGATGAAGCCGCCTAACCTATTGAATCTGAGGCTCTATTAGCGTAAAGTTTACTGGTTCATAAAGTGAAGGCAAATTCATGAGAAAATTATCTTTCATTCTTCTATCGGTCACCGCCATTACGGCGTTAAGCGGTTGCGAGTCTGCACAAAAAGCATTTGGCGGCAAAAAATCTGCCCCCGATGAATTTGTTGTCTATTCCCGTCCACCACTTAGCCAGCCACCAGATTATGCTTTACGCCCACCAACCCCGGGCATTGTGCGCCCACAATCCACATCCACAAGCGACACGGCCCGCGATGCACTGTTAGGCACTTCCGATTCGACTAAAATTCGTAAGCAACAACTGCCAACAACACCCGGCTTGCAAGCGCTCATGATCAGCACTGGAGCTGATGCAGCCGACCCGAACATTCGTAAAAAAATTAACGCAGAAACATCTATTTTAGCCGAAGAAGACCACCGTCTAATTGATAAAATGATCTTTTGGGTTGACGATAAACCGTTTGAAGGTACCGTTGTTAATCCAGAAAAAGAGCAAAAGCGCATTCGTGAAGCACAAGCCCTTGGCAAACCAATTACTGAAGGTGCCACTGAGCACGTAAGACGCAAACGAAGTAAAAAAGGCTTATTGGAATTTTAAGCCAAGTACTCGTGTCTAATCGCGCCTTCTTTTTGCCCTCTTTGTGATCTATACCCATACCATATTGCCTTAAGCCATTAGTCTAAAGCTAAGGCTATAATTACGTAATTATCGTTGTTGAGAGATTGATTAAATGTGTATTTTTATAGCTAAATCCATATCTCGTCTGCTAGTGTTAGTCAGTTTAGTGAGCATCACTTCGACAGCCCAAGCGGGCGTCTTCAACCCAGAAACCTTCATGCTCAAAAATGGCATGCAAGTGGTCGTCATACCCAATCACCGGCTGCCGGTTGTCACCCATATGGTTTGGTATCGGGTTGGGTCTGCAGACGAAGCGGCGAACGAGTCTGGGATTGCACATTTCCTTGAACATTTGATGTTTAAGGGAACCAAAAAACGTTCCAATGGCGAGTTTTCTGAAATTGTCGCCCGCAATGGCGGTCAAGAAAACGCCTTCACTTCAACTGATTATACTGCCTACCATCAGACCATTGCCGTTGATCGCTTAGAATTGCTGATGGAGATGGAAGCGGACAGGATGACAAATCTAGTCATTACACCTAAAGAAGTCGAGCCCGAACGCCAAGTCGTTCTTGAAGAACGCCGCAGCCGTGTTGAAAACAACCC
>CALJEW010000249.1 GCA_938074585.1 uncultured Rhodospirillales bacterium
TTGAAATCGTCTGTTTGATGCATTAACAGTTTCACCAAAACCCGCGAATCTTTAATGAACAAACAATAGTCTTCAGGAAAATTTTAGAGCATGGCTTCAAACATTAAATCGTATTGGAAAAACTATATAAACGGCGAATGGGTCGACGGAAGTGACGGTGGTCGCATTTCAGTTGAAGACCCAGCACAAGGAAGCTCTATATGTGAAATCGCTGAAGCAACAATCGAAGATGTTGATATTGCTGTTGCTGCTGCAAAAGAGTGTTTTGGGTCTCGGCAACTCGCTGACATTACACCCGCCCGTCGATTGCAAATGTTGATGTTGGTGGCTCAAGATTTAAGAGCGCACCTAGACGAAATTGCTCACGTTGTTGTTTTAGATACGGGAAAACGTATTTTGGATGCTCGGGGCGAGGTCGAAATGGCGGCTCGTTATTTTGAATACTATGGGGGTGCAGCTGATAAGTTAGAGGGATCTTCAATCCCGTTGGGGGATGGGTTCATGAACTATACCACCCACGCGCCGTTCGGTGTATCGGCTCAAATCGTGCCATGGAATTATCCAATTATTATTGCGGCCCGGTCGCTAGCTGCTGCTTTTGCGACGGGAAACGCAAGTATCGTTAAGTCTCCTGAACTAGCTCCTTTATCTGTATATATGTTAGCCAAATCGTGTGAGCGCGTGGGTTTTCCTAAAGGTGCGGTCAATGTTATCTGTGGCTATGGTAATTTGACTGGTGCTGCGTTGGCAAGCCATAAGGATGTAAATCAACTGGTCTTTACGGGCTCTGTTAAAACCGGTCAGGCCATTTTGCGCTATGCTGCAGAATTGGTGGTGCCCGCGATTATGGAATTGGGTGGAAAATCAGCTGGCGTTGTGTTCCCAGATGCCCGTTTAGATGATGTTGTTGAAGGCGCGCGCAATGGAATTTTTCGCCATGCAGGGCAAATTTGTTCAGCCATGTCCAGAATGATTGTTCATGAAAGCCGATACGATGAAGTTGTTAATGGTGTTGTTAAAATGGTCGAGGGCCTGTCGATTGGTCCCGGAATCGAGGACCATGATATTACTCCTGTCATGTCTGCAGGACAATTAGACCGGGTTGAAGGGTATTGTTTAGGCGCTGCTCAGCAAGGGGCAACAGTTGCTGCCGGCGGACGCCGGGTTCCAAATCAAGCTGGCCACTTCATGCCACCGACGGTTTTCTCAGATGTAACCCCCGATATGACCATAGCGAATGAAGAAGTGTTTGGCCCGGTTCTATCGATCCTTAAATATAAAGAGCCAGAAGAAGCCATTGCGATTGCCAATGGCACAGAATACGGATTAGCTGCGGGCATTTTCACCCGCGATTTAGAACGCACACATTGGGCAGCTGAACGCTTAGATGCAGGCCAGGTTTATGTAAACCAGTGGCACGCTGGTGGGGTTGAGACACCCTTTGGCGGTATGAAAAAATCTGGCTTTGGTCGTGAAAAAGGCCAAGAAGCGTTGCTGAATTATGTGCAAACGAAAAGCGTGACCATTCGTACTAGCCTAACTTAATTAAGGTGGGGTTATGTGAAGATACGATGGCGTTAGGCGGCCTATTGATAACAGTAATTGGTAGACTGCCATATGCTCGTCATAGGATGCAGATGTGAAGCCAAGTTGTGCTGAGTTTACTTCGTTCTCAGCATCCAAAACGTTGATCACATCTTCTTTTCCAGCTTCGCGCAACCTTTTGCGTGATTCAAAAACTTCGGATGCAATATTGATTGCGTTTTCTAATAAATCGAGGCGTAATTTAGCGGTGATCAAAGCTTGCCATGAAAGTTTAGTTTGCTCGATAACACTCCGGCGAATGCGGTCTTGTTCATCTTGGCTGGCGCGGTACTGGAACTTAGCCTGTGCTAAGGATGCGGGTGTTGAAAGCCCACTGAACAAATCCCAACTGGCGCGCATTGTTACAGAGTAATCAAGCCGCGTGCCAATAACTGTGTTTGCATGTTTTTCATAATTTGCCTGACCTTCTAAATCCAACGCCGGAAAATATTGGCCTCGAATAGATCTTTGGCGTTCGCGCGCCACTTCTACCGTTGTGCCCGCACTTTCCAAGGTCGGATTTTCCTTCAAGCCAATTTCAATTGCATGGTCCAATGTGCTTGGTATTAAGTCCACCGGCGGTGTCGGGTCCTGCATTTGATCGATGTTGGGTGCGTGATTAAATAGAGAGACGTAACGGGTGATGGCATCGATCATTCCTCCTTCAAACGTCACACGGCGTTCTTTGGCTATTTGCAGTCTGGATTTAGCTTGCAATACATCAACGGCCTCACCCGAACCTCGTTGAACGCGTTCATCTTCTAAGTTTAGTTGGCGCTGGATGGTCGCTTCGTTTTCGCGGGCTAGTTCAATGAGGCGCTTTTGTCGAAGGACGTTCACGTAACCATTAATTCCCTCAAAGGTTGTGTTTTGGCGGGTATTTTTAACTTCGATCTGTGCAATTTCTTTGTTGAGCCGGGCTGTGCGAGTGAGTGAACTAGTTTGGAACCCATTGAACAGGTTTTGTGTGACCGTCAGATTTTGAGAATATGCGGTGCGGCTTGAATCTTTGCCTCCTTGACCGTCGCCTTCATTACGTGTTCCTGGGCTGTCGACGGTTTCTTGGGCCGCTTCGGATGTCGTTGTGACGGTCGGCAAATAGTCTGCTTTGGCGATGTCTATTTCTCTGCGTTGGGCTTCTAGTATTTTTGTCGCAGCTTTATTTTGTGGATGATCAAGGAGGAGGCCCGCAAGCTCACTTTCCAACGATGCGGGATGCGCACCTGTCATCCCTAGAAAAAGGATGCTGCTTGAAAGTAGTATAGTTTTGATCATGGCCTTGATTAACCTACGAGTGACCTAAATTTGGTGTTCTAAAACATAGCCAATTTGGCGCTATTTACGAATCGCCTATTTTAATCCACACAGTGAATTAGGTCAAATGGTAGAATATTTAAAATAGATATTTATTTCAATGGGTTATATGGACGTAGGATAACCAATTGAAATTAGATGTCTATATACAGTTTATTTAGCCCGGCTTGTCCCCAATATTTAGAGTCGGATTTGGTTAAGCCGATCCAAATCCGCCACCGCTTGGCGTTTGAATAACAAACACGTCGCCCGCTTCCATTTGGGTGGAATCCGTGGCACCTAATTCGTTTACAGTGCCATTTGTTCGCTCGACCGTAGTCTTACCAACAGCGCCGTGGCTTCCTCCTCCAAGCCCATATGGTGGAACGGTTCTATGGCCTGAAAGGATTGTTGCGACCATGGGCTCTAAGAACTGAACACGCCGTATTGTTCCATCGCCTCCTCTAAACTTTCCTTTGCCGCCGGACCCTCTGTTAATTTTAAATTCTTCGAGCAATACGGGAAACCGCCATTCCAATATTTCTGGATCAGTCAGGCGAGAATTAGTCATGTGAACATGGACGGCATCGGTTCCGTTAAATCCGGGCCCTGCGCCAGAGCCACCGCAAATGGTTTCATAATATTGGTAAACATCATTTCCAAAGGTGAAGTTGTTCATGGTTCCCTGTGACGATGACATGACACCCAAAGCCCCATATAACGCTCCGGTCACACATTGTGACGTCTCGACGTTGCCCGCAACAACGGCTGCGGGGTATTCAGGTTTTAACATGCAACCATCGGGGATAATTAGGTCCAGGGGCTTCATGCATCCTTCATTCATGGGAATGTCATCGTCTACAAGGGTGCGGAAAACATACAAAACGGCGGCACGACAAACGGCTGACGGCGCGTTGAAGTTGGTTGTCATTTGTGGTGACGTACCCGTGAAATCTATCGTCGCTTGGCGCTGTTTGCGGTCAATTGAAATATTAACTTTGATGTTTGTTCCGCAATCCATTGGGTAATCAAAAGAACCCGGTTTCATAACATCTAAAACTCGGCGTACTGATTCTTCTGCGTTATCTTGAACGTGGCCCATATACGCTTGCACCACGTTTAAGCTGAAATGATCTATCATTTTCATCAGCTCAGAAACGCCCTTTTCATTGGCGGCGACTTGAGCGGATAAATCAGCAAAGTTTTGATGAAAATTCCGAGTAGGGTAAGGTCCACTTGAAAGCAATTCCCGAAGCTCTTTTTCCCGAATTCGGCCTTCATCGATCATCAGGAAGTTGTCGATCAACACGCCTTCTTCTTCAACGGTGCGGCTGTCAGGGGGCATTGATCCTGGTGTAGTTCCGCCAATGTCTGCGTGGTGACCGCGTGATCCTACATAAAACAAAATATCCTTACCCATATCATCAAATACTGGGGTGACGACAGTGACATCGGGCAAGTGAGTTCCGCCGTTATAGGGGGCGTTTAGGATGTAAACGTTACCGGATTTAATAGTACCTTTGTTGCCATTAATAACAGCTCGAATGCTTTCACCCATAGAGCCCAAATGCACGGGCATGTGGGGCGCGTTAGCAATCAAATCGCCCTCTGCATCGAAAATAGCGCACGAGAAATCGAGGCGCTCTTTAATGTTGACTGAATAGGCGGTGTTCTCGAGCGTCGCACCCATTTGTTCAGCAATCGACATGAACAGGTTATTGAAGATTTCCAACATTACCGGATCGGCTTCTGTGCCAATAGCTTTGCGGTTTTCACGTGCTTCAACGCGATTGAGAATCAGGTGCGCTAGTGGGCTAATTTCGGCTTGCCAACCGGGTTCAACAAGCGTTGTTCCTGTTGCCTCAATGATCACAGCTGGGCCAGATACTATATGGCCCGGCAATAAATCATCGCGGTTATAAACCGGCGCATCTTGCCATTTGTCGCCTAAATAAACGTTGACCGTATCCATTTCCATTGGATCGTTGGTTGCTTTGTCTGTCAATGATTTTTCAACAGCGACATCACTTGCGCCAACGCCTTCAATCGATACTGCTTCTACGACATATCCGCGTTCTGGCGAATTAAAGGCAAACCGTTGGCGGTGGATCGCTTCAAACGCATCCTTCATTTCTTGTAATCCAGCGTGATCAACAATGATCGCTGTATCTGAACCAGTGTAGCGTAAATGAACGCGTGTAAGAACTTGAATGTTTTCAGTTTGAACGCCTTGGCCCAAGACTTCAGCAACTCCTTCTTTACTTAAGTCTGCAATAACAGTTTTTATCGTTCCCAAAACATCTTCGTTAAGCGGAGCTTCAATAGATTTTTCACGAAGGGCCCGGACATCTGCCAAACCCATACCGTAAGCAGAAAGTACCCCCGCGAACGGATGAACGAAAACCCGGCTCATGGCTAAGCTATCAGCAACTGCACACGCGTGCTGCCCGCCCGCTCCGCCGAAACAGTTTAGTGTATATTCGGTGACATCGTAGCCCCGTTGGACAGATATTTTTTTGATCGCATTAGCCATGTTTTCAACCGCAATCATCCGGAACCCTGCAGCCACTTGTTGAGGTGTCTTGTCTTCACCGGTGGATGCCTTAATATTCATGGCTAGGGCTGTGAATTTCTCGGTAACCACCTCCGCATCTAATGGTTGGTCGGCATTAGGGCCAAAGACCCTTGGGAAATACTTGGGCTGGATGGCGCCCAACATAACGTTGCAATCGGTCACGGCCAGCGGCCCACCCCGGCGGTAACATACTGGTCCGGGGGCAGCTCCGGCTGAATCTGGACCTACACGGAAGCGTGATCCGTCGAAATGTAAGATCGATCCTCCACCAGCGGCAACGGTGTGGATGTGCATCATTGGGGCGCGCATTCGCACACCTGCGACGATGGTCTCAAACGCGCGTTCGTATTCGCCGTCATAGTGCGACACGTCTGTTGAAGTGCCGCCCATATCAAAGCCAATGACTTTATCATATCCAGCCATGGCAGCTGTTTGAACCATGCCAACAACACCACCCGCTGGGCCCGATAATATGCTGTCTTTGCCTTGGAATAATTTTGCGTCGGTTAGGCCTCCATTCGACTGCATAAACTGCAAGCGCGTTCCTGTCGCTACATCGGGGGCTAAGTCTTTGGCTACTCGGTCAACATAACGACGTAAAATTGGAGATAAATAGGCATCAACAACGGTGGTATCGCCGCGCGACACGAACTTCATCAGCGGGCTAACTTCATGTGATACAGATACTTGGGTAAAGCCCATGCTTTTCGCTAGTTTAGCAAACTGTTGTTCATGGTCGGTGAAGCGATAGCCATGCATAAACACGATGGCGGCTGAACGAATACCATCGTCGAAGGCTGCTTGTAGTTCTGGTCTTGCGCTTTCAATATCTGGTGCTTTCAGTACATCGCCATCTGCTTTGACACGTTCGTCCACTTCAATGACCCGCTCGTATAACATTTCTGGCAATATGATTTCACGGGCGAAAATATCTGGGCGGTGCTGGTATCCAATGCGAAGTGAATCAGCAAAACCTTTTGTAGTGATCAAAACAACGCGGTCACCTTTGCGCTCAAGTAACGCATTTGTTGCAACGGTCGTTCCCATTTTAACGACCTCAACAAGGCCCGCTGGTATGGGTTCGCCTTTTTTAATTCCCACCAGATCACGAATGCCCTGTAAGGCTGCATCTTCGTATTGTTCCGGGTTTTCTGACAAGAGCTTGTGAGACACCAAATCACCACCTGGCGTGCAGGCAACCAAATCGGTGAATGTGCCACCCCGGTCAATCCAAATTTGCCAAGGTGCGGGCGCGTCCATTAGTGATGTGCTCATGCGGGTATATCCTGTCGGTAAAAGCAAAAAGATGATGTATCAAAGCAAAAACGTTGACAAATTGTCAATAAAAAGTTGATATAAAGTTGACCTGAAAAAGGAGCTTTTTGTGATCAAAAAAGATTTTGGCCCGATTGTATCATCGTCGCACTTGGTATCTGAGCATTCGCCTGAACTGAGTGAGTTTGAGTTTGGGGTGACAATTGCTAATAATGCTTTTCAGCGTTGGATTGTGCGGGGCATGGCGGCTGTTGGGTATCCAGATTTAAGCCCAAATGATGTGCTTGTCTTACACACTTTGAACCATCGAAAACGCGAGAAAAAACTAGCTGATATCTGTTTGGTTTTAAATATTGAAGATACCCACCTAGCCACATATGCAATAAAAAAACTAACTAAGCTCGGACTTGTTTTATCCCGAAAAGTTGGGAAAGAGAACTTCTTTTCGACTAGTGATGAAGGTCAAGCCGCATGCGAAGCGTACCGCGAAGTGCGGGAAAGCTGTTTGATTAGTGCTTTAGGCACTTACGGACTATCGAATAAAGAAATAGGCGAACTGTCCGCTCTTATGCGGGCCTTATCAGGTATGTATGATCAAGCCGCACGAGCTGCTACGTCGTTATAAGCCTTGTTCTAGGACGTACGGGGGTGGGGCTGCCCTACGGTTGGGCCTTATCCCCAGAATTTTTTAGGTGAACTGTCTTGAACACGGCATTAATCGTTCGTATTAGATATTCAGTCTCCGATTTGAGAGCAGAAACTTGAAGGATTTTACAGTATGAAAGCTAATTTGGTTTATTTCGATAGATGGATGGACCCAATTGGGCCGGAAATAATTAACGCTTCAGGCTCGTTTGAGATGACGAAACTCTCCTTTAAAGATACTCCTGAAATCAATTGGAAAGCTTTCGAGAAAGCCCATGCCTATCAGGCTTTACCTTCTACCGAAACGGAAAAGTTGTTTTATCCAAG
>CALJEW010000250.1 GCA_938074585.1 uncultured Rhodospirillales bacterium
CCTGTTGATTTGCTAACGTTGGCAATTACTTTTTCAGCTACAGCTTCAATTTCAGCATCAGTAAAAGTTTGTTCAATGGGTTGCATCGTTACAGAAATCGCAATCGATTTTTTAGCTTCACCTAAGTTTTCGCCAGAAAAAACATCAAACACAGATACGTTTGTAATCAATTTTTTGTCGGCACCAATAGCTGCATTAACTACGGCGCTGGCGGCGACATCATCGTTCACAACAAACGCAAAATCACGATCAACCGTATGCAATTGTGGTAAGTTCAAATGTGGCTTTCTGGCGGATGGTTTGGCTTTGGGTTTTGGTAATGCATCAACAAATATCTCAAATCCAATGACCTGCCCTTTTATGCCCATGCGCTTTAAAAGACCTGGATGAATTTCACCAAAGTAAGCTAATTTATTTTTAGGGCCTAAGCATAAAACACCAGAACGTCCGGGATGATACCATGCGGGTGCTTCTGCAATCGCTTGTAGTTTTACCGCGGGAGCACCTAAGTCTTCAAGAACCGCCAATGCATCTGCTTTGGCATCAAAAACATCAACCGTACGCGGGACTTGGTTCCAATGTTTCGAGCCTATTTGATTGGTCCGAATACCTGCGGCAATAATAAGCTGATCTTTTGGCAAGTCGCCTTTGAACTGAGGACCTACTTCAAACATGGCTACAGAATTCATACCGCGCGACACATTCCGATTGGCAGCATTTAGTAAGTTAGGTAACAAGCTCGGGCGCATTACATCCAAATCAGAACTGATTGGGTTTACCAATTTGACAGAATCAGGTGCGCCACCAAATAAGTCAGCATCCGCATTAGATAAGAATGAATACGTCACAGATTCGACCATGCCGCGCTTGGCTAAAACCCGCCGCGCTTGGGAATGTCGTTTTTGATCGGCTAATAAAGTATTTTGCGGAAGGCCGGAATCTGCACGGACAGGAACGGCTGGAATTTTATCAAATCCGTAAATTCGAACAACCTCCTCAACCAAACAGGCTTCGCCAACAATGTCGCTGCGCCATGATGGAATAGCAACTTTGAACAATCCGTTATCACCATCAACGCCAAACCCTAAAACTATCAAAATACGTTCGATCTCTTCTAAGGGAATATCGATACCGCCTAACGTTTTAATTCTTTCTGGGCGCAAGGCAATGTCACGTTTCCAGTTGGCTTCAGTTCCGGCATTAACAATTTCAGAAGGCTCACCGCCGCATAGATCCATGATCAAGCGTGTTGCTATTTCCATTCCTGTTTCCAAAAATGCAGGATCAACGCCGCGCTCAAATCGGAAGCGGGCGTCGGAAATAACTTGTAGCTTACGCCCCGTTGTAGCTGTGCGAATAGGATCAAAGTAGGCGCATTCCACATACACATCGGTTGTTGTTTCTTTACAGCCACTTGCTTCGCCACCCATAACACCACCCAACGCTTCGACTTTGCTATTATCAGCAATGACGCACATGTCGGCACCCAGTGTGTACTCTTTGCCGTTCAGCGCCAATAATTTTTCGCCGGGCTTTGCCATGCGCGCTTGAACGTCGCCGTCTAAATGCGCAACATCAAATACGTGAAGTGGGCGTCCTAAATCCATAGTAAGCAGATTGGTGATATCAACCAATGCAGAGATTGGGCGCAATCCAATAGCTAGTAATTTATCTTTAAGCCATTTTGGGCTTTCGCCATTTTGAACGCCGCGAATATAACGACCGACAAAATGAGGGCAGGCGGATTTTGTTGATTCATCAAAGTTCAAATAAACTTGGACCGGGCTTTTGAACGTTCCCGGAACAGGGCCGTTGGCTAAGGGCTTTAATGCGCCCAACCCAGCAGCGGCCATATCACGGGCAATGCCGCGAACACCTAAACAATCGCCTCGGTTCGGTGTAATTGCAATTTCTATAATTGGATCATTCAATCCCATTACGTCAACAATACGGTCACCGACTTTAGCGTTTTCATCTAATTCGATAATACCATCATGCTCGTCTGAAATGCCCATTTCGCGTTCTGATAAAAGCATTCCGTTGCTCATGACACCGCGAATTTCGGTTGGCTTTAAGGTGATGTTGGTGCCGGGGATATAGGATCCACCTGGCGCAAACGCGCCCTTCATTCCGGTTTTTGCATTAGGCGCGCCACATACCAGCTCGACCTTTTCAGCGCCTGTATCGACTTGGCAAACACGCAAGCGATCCGCATTGGGATGCGGCTTTGCTTCAACCACATATCCCACAACAAAGGTTTCTAATCCCTTGGCGCGGTCCGTTACTTTTTCAACTTCAAGACCAACCATAGTTAATTTCTCAACGATTTGATCTAGGGTTGCTTGAGTGTCTAAATGCTCTTTGAGCCAATCTACGGTGAATTTCATCGGTTCAATCCTCCGACCATGCTTGGCACATCCAAAACGCTAAACCCGTAATGGCGCAACCAACGTAAATCTGACTCATAGAATGTCCGTAAATCGGGGATGCCGTATTTCAGCATCGCCATGCGCTCGACACCCATGCCAAAAGCGAAGCCCTGGTATTTGGTGCTATCGATACCGCAGTTTTCAAGAACGTTAGGGTTGACCATGCCACAGCCCAAAACTTCCATCCAATCATCACCGCGGCCAATGCGGATCTGACCGTTTTCGCGAATACAGCCAATGTCAACTTCTGCGCTGGGTTCGGTGAACGGGAAATAGCTCGGCCGGAAACGAACGGGTAAATCTTCAACCCCAAATAAGGCACGGCAAAATTCAATGATACAGCCTTTTAAGTGACCCATGTGGGTTTTCTCGTCGATCCACAAACCTTCTACTTGGTGGAACATAGGCGAATGGGTAGCGTCGTAGTCACATCTGTAGGTGCGGCCTGGAACAATAATCCGAAACGGCGGTTTGTTGTTCATCATGGTGCGAATTTGAACGGGACTTGTATGTGTCCTTAAAACTTTACGGTTCTCAACATCACCCGGCAAATAGAAAGTGTCATGTTCTTGGCGGGCGGGATGATCGAGGGGAATATTTAGCGCTGTGAAGTTATGCCAATCATCTTCAATGTTGGGGCCTTCTGCGACGGTCATGCCCATTTCACCCAAAATTGCGACCATTTCGTCGATAGTTTGGCTAATTGGATGAATGCGGCCTTCTTCTTCAGGACGAACGGGTAAGCTGATGTCGACTCGTTGTTCGGTTAACTGCGCGTTTAAGGCATCGTCTTCCATGGAAACTTTACGCGCATCTAAGGCGGTTGAAATTTCATCTTTAAAAATATTCAGCGCTTGACCAGCGGTCCGGCGAGCGTCTGGGTCCATCCCACCCAAGCCCTTCATCATAGCTGTAATTTTACCTTTTTTACCGAGCGCGGTAACGCGGGTTTGTTCAAGCGTTGCCAAATCGGTGGCCGAGTTAACGGCGTTCATTAATTCCGATTTCAGAATGTCCAAATTATCCATATCGCGTTACTCATTCCCCAACAATGACAAACGGGAGCCTTCGCAAAGGTGGCTCCCGTTCCCAATGGCTCGCAAGCGGTTGTAGCGCTTAAGCGGACTTGGCGAGAGCGGCCTGAGCCTGATCTACCAATGCCTTAAATGCTTCTGGCTCGTGGATAGCAATGTCGGATAGGACCTTGCGATCGACTTCGATACCAGCTTTGTTCAAACCATGCATAAACGATGAATACGTTACACCGTAAAGGCGCGTTCCAGCGTTGATCCGTTGGATCCACAATGCCCTGAAAGTCCGCTTCTTAGCGCGGCGGTCGCGGTATGCGTATTGGCCAGCTTTCTCGACCCGTTCAACGGCAGCCCGAAAAACGTTTTTATTCCGGCCAATATAGCCTTTAGCTTTCTTTAATACTTTTTTGTGACGGGCGTGGGTAGTTACGCCTCTTTTGACTCTTGCCATAAAATTAGTTCCTTAAGATTAACGGGTTAGGCGTTGGGCATATAAGATTTAACGAGACGCGCATCAGCAGCACATAAAATCATTGTGCCTCGGGCGTTTCGGATCATCTTCTGAGAGCGTTTGCTCATACCGTGCTGCTTACCTGCAGCTGCGGCGCGTACCTTGCCTGTACCGGTTATCTTGAACCGTTTTTTAGCGCTGGATTTCGTTTTCAGCTTGGGCATTTCGTCTTCCTAACATTATCTGGACGCTTAATTAAAAGCATCATTGGTCAACACTAAAGCGGCTGGGCATGCCCTGCCGGACCGCTCGGAAGTTCGGTTTATAGCCCCAGATAAGGGGGGATAGCAAGCAGTTTGCAGGCAATCAGATAGATCGCCAGAATTCATGCCAAAAACTGACAATAAACTATAAATTGTAAAACTATTATAATAAATAAAACAATGCTCCGCAGTCTCTGTTAACCAACATGACATCTGTATATAAAATTATTTGCTACTAAAATTTGGTCACGGTTTTTTATACTTAATTCGGTTAATTACAGAATCATAAGCTAAGAAAACATCAAGGGTGACGTTCATGACGACGCGATCCCTTTACTAATCTGTTTGTGATGTTTTGGATAAGCAGCATTGAAAATCGAACAAAGAATTTTAAAAAAATTGAAGGAAATTAGTGATTCATAAACAGCCGTAACTAAGCAATTTCAAAAACTAAGGACCCTTACGTTGATGATTTTTCTAAAATTGAGGTTTTAACTAAGACAGAACAAGCACAAGCTGAAAAGGAGTTGGGCAATGGCCTTTATTTCGGTACAAAGGATTTCCTGTCGGCTTTTGTAGCTAACATATTCTCAATTGTTGGGTCTTGTGATTATGTTTTGCCCGGCAGTAAAGATAAAGATGCAATGGAGTCACAAGAGAAATCTGTGAAGAAAACGCAAACAACAAGCAAATCAAAAACAGATAAGTATCTTTCAGTAACGAACGGATATGACCCAGAACTTGGTACTATTACCACCTTTAAGGAGACTGCCAAAGACTGGGGGCGGCGCAATGATGTCGATATTGACAAGGCCAATACCTTGCAGGCCAATACTGATGAGCACGTTGCAAAATCAAAAGCTGAAAACGTTTAATTGACCGACGGCTAAGAAGCGGAACGGGCCAAGGTGATAAAAATATCGAAGAATGATAATATTCCTGCCCCGCCTCAAGCAAAAGAATATGATGCGTTTGGCGATGAGATTGACGCTAAATCCCCCGGCAAAGAAACTTTGGGCGGCGGCAAGAAACCAAAGGTGGATCGAATGGCGGAGGAGTAGGTAAGAAGTGAACAAAACGAAGGCTACTTAATGGGCTAAGCCCAAAAAAAAGAAGCGAGGACCCGGTTGATTACTGGGAAGGTTTTACTCATTCTCAAGGCGATATAAGTAAAACCGAGTGCGATACTTAAGTGGATTCCTTCGCCTTATTAGGCGGTTCAAATAAGCTTTCATCCAACAAATCCATCTGTGGAGCGCTTGGGCGTTGATTCGTTGACCGTATTGAATGGGGTTTGGCCAACTATGACGGGTGCATTAATTAAATTCTTGTTCAGGTTTTCAGTGATGGTTTGGACGTTCAAATTAGTCGGGATGGGGATAAGTCAATGCACCGGGCCATGGGTATGACAACCTATATGAGCCTATATCACAAATAGGACATAAGAAATCACATTCGGATTTATCGGGGGGTTATGCAAGTATATCCGAACCAAGATTTCTGAACCGTAGACGTTGGCTTGAATTCCTATCGGGATACGCTGGTCCATCAAGATGATTTGCCAATGGAACTGGGCGAAGGGGCGTTTGTGTTATTGCGCGCCGCAGTTAAGCTTAATGGCACCAAGCGCCCCAACAGTTTAAATGCATAGGTACGGACGGGTGAGTAGCAGTCGATGACGGACATCCGTAGTATGATTGTAAATGGTTTTCGAACGTCGTTTCGAATGCGCAAACAGGGAATCTCTGAGTTAATGCATGATCCTGTTTTTTCAAATCAAATTCACCCACGCCACAAAAAGATTTATGGTCAGGTGCTCGCGGTTTTGGAAGGTGACGTTAAAAGATAGCCTCAAACGGGGCTGAATTTAGAACGTCTTGAGTGCTTAGGTCGTTCAAGTCAGTGCGGTGGAAAATTGCTGTTTTTTGGCCCTTTGGCGCGCATAGTTTCGGATCTGATTCATTTGAAAATAACACGACTGAGGGGCAATGTGATGCAGATGCGATATGCATGGGTCCGGTGTCGTTTCCGACCGCTATTTTCGCCTTTTTGGCCAAACCGATGATTTCAATCAGGCTAGTTTGTCCTGCTAAATTGATGGCATCGGGAGCGATGGCTTTAATGTGTTCTGCTAAGTCGCTTTCGGACGAGCTTCCCAATATGACAGGGGTGATACCTTTTAAATTTAACTGTGCCGACAATTCGGCGTAGCGATCAACCGGCCAACGTTTGGCTGGACGATGAGCTGCTCCACCCGGAACCAAAATCCCATACGATTTAGGTAAATTGAAATGTGACACATCCGCATTCATTTGACTTAAATCCGTGGGTGGAACCAAATAAATACCCGACATTTTTAATTGTTCACGTTGGCGGTCTTGGGTGTGCATGAAATCGCGATTGGGGTTGTTGTGGGGATGCGAGCAGCCTTTGGCAATGCCGGACCATTCGGGCTTGGCTGAATTTGAGAAGAACCTAAAATACGCTGAGCTGCGTTCTGAAGTTTGTAAATCATAAACCCGCGCGAACTGCCCCAAACGTAACCGCGAGTGTAAAGCCAGCCATTTGCCGACCTGATATAGCCGAGGTCGATCATCAATCCAAATGGCATCAACAAATCCCGATGCCAAAGCAAGCTGTTCATAGGGATGAGTTGTCAGCAAGGTGATATGAGTACCGGGGTGGTGGTCCCTAATGGCTTTCATAGGGCCTAAGGTTTGAATGAAGTCGCCCAAGGCACCTAGTTTGATAATAAGAATGTTTTGGTTGTCAGAAAGAGTGATCATGATTTGAATTAGGGGATTTTTTAAGCGTTAGGGCTTCGTTGTACACATCCAAAGTTTTAGCACACATGGTGTCTTTCGAAAACCGCTTATGAACGTTTTCGATTCCTTTTTTTGACAGAATATTACGTTGATCAGGTGTTAAATTAAGCGCTTTATCGAGCTTTTTAGCAAGCGCATCAACGTCTCCTGGAGGGACAAGCCAACCAGTTTCATTTTCTATAACGGTTTCTCGCGCGCCACCGTGGGCAGTAGAAATAACTGGGCGACCTAAGCTTTGAGCTTCAATAACTACGCGGCCAAAAGCTTCAGGGTCTGTTGACGCTGAAACCACAATATCGCTTAACATATAGGCGGCGGGCATGTCGTCGCAATGGTCAACAATACGGACAATCTCGCCTAAGCCATGATGCTCGACCAAGTTTTCTAATTCTTGGCGGTAATCGTCACGGCCTTGGGCATCACCCACTAACAAACAGCGAATATCTCGCCGCGCAAGTTGCTTAATGGCATCAATGAATACGGTTTGGCCTTTCCAGCGGGTTAAGCGGCCGGGCAGCATGATCACCGGAAAACCATCTTCTAAGCGCCATTTATTGGCCAAGGCAACAACCCGTTCGGCTGATACCTGTTTGGGTTCGAACCGCAATAAATCCACGCCCCGATGGATGACGCGAATTTTGTTTATCGGGACCCCATAAATACGCCGCATATGCCCCGCGATGAAACGCGAATTGGCAATGATGATATTACCTGATGTCATAATTGCGTTGTATTTACGCTTTAAAAAATTACCAACGGAATAAGTGCCGTGGAAGGTAATGACCAATGGCTTTCCGCATTGTTTGGCGGCAAAATAAGTGCTCCATGCAGGGGCGCGCGACCGCACATGGACAACATCAACATGATTTTCTTTGATTAATTTTACCAACCGCCCAACATTGGCGTACATTACGAACGGATTTTTGGAATGTACGGGCATTACAATGTGTTCGCCTTGAGCACGGGTGATTTCATGTACCAAGTTGCCGCCATTGGATACAACAAGTGCGCGTCCCCCGGCTTCAACGATCGCTTCCGTAACTTCAACTGTGCTGCGCTCGACGCCGCCGGTACTTAAGGCCGGTAAAACTTGTAGAACGGTTGTCATATGTTCAGAATTAGGTGCCAGGTTTCCGCCGCCATCTTTTGATGGGCGTTCCTTTTGAACAATATCGGTGTTAATGTCTAAGCTCTTGTTCATCTGATACGTATACCATAACCCTAACTAAGGCGCCCACAATGGACACACAACAAAACGTTTCCGCAGCATTTCTAAATCGCAAAGATGGGTCAACTATCGCCTACCACCTCAGTTCTGGCAAGTCTCCCGGTGTTGTCTTTTTAACAGGCTTTAATTCTGATATGACAGGGAGTAAAGCCATAGCTTTGGAATCGTATTGTCAGCATCGCAGTCAGGCCTTTTTGCGATTTGATTATACGGGTCATGGTCAATCATCTGGCGCCTTCGAAGATGGCTGCATTGGGCAATGGGCCGATGATGCGGTTTATGCAATTGATCAATTAACGAACGGTCCGCAACTTCTTGTCGGCTCTTCCATGGGTGGGTGGATTATGCTGTTAGTGGCTTTAAAGCTGACAGAACGGATCGCGGGTTTGGTTGGTATTGCAGCTGCTCCTGATTTTACGGAAGATCTGATGTGGGAAGGATTGTCGGGCGAGCAGCGCCGAGACATGGCTCAAAATGGATACGTTGATTTACCAAATTGTTATGATGATCAAGAGCCGTATAGGATTACTCATAAGTTGATTAAAGATGGTAAGAAACAATTATTGTTAACAAGCCCCATCGCCCTTGATATGCCAATTCGACTAATTCAAGGAGTTAAAGATGAAGACGTGCCATGGACAACGGCGGGACGGATTATGGAGCAAGTGACCTCTGATGATGTGGAAGTGACATATGTTAAATCAGGCGACCACCGATTATCTGAACCCTATGATTTGGCCCGCTTAACCCGCACACTAGATGGGTTGTTGGATTAGGGCCTAGACCCTAGACTCTAGACCCTAGGTTTCGGTCTCCATATCAAAAATCGCTTTTAAGCCGTCACGGTACGTTGGGTATTTTAACTGAACACTCAATTCGGATGTAATGCGGGTGTTATCAACGCGACGATTGTCTTGCCAAAAAGACAACGCCATGGGGCTCATGTCGTGGGCGGCGATTTCATAGGGGACTGTGTTTGGAACGGGAACGTCTAATAATTTACAGGCATAAGCTGTCACGTCCGCCGGGGGGGCTGCTTCGTTATCGCAGACATTATATATGCGCCCCGGATTTGGACAGGCCATTGATTGGATAATGGTGTTGGCGATATCAGCAACATGAATGCGTGAAAACTTATGGCCCGGTTTGTCGATCCGCCGTGCGCGACCCTTTTGCACCTGATCAAGCGCACTCCGCCCTGGACCATAAATTCCCGGCAAACGGAAGATGTGAACAGGTACATCGTTTTCATTAAATAAATTCAACCATTCCGTTTCTGCGTTCAAGCGACTTTGGCTGCGCGGTGAAGTGGGGGTTGTTATTGCGGTTTCATCAACCCATTCCCCATCCGTATTTCCATAAACACCCGTCGTTGATAAATAACCAACCCATTGTAAAGAGTTAAGCTTTAAAATGTCGGTTTTGTGCCATTCAAGGGTCGGGTCTTGATCCATACCTGGGGGAATAGAGATCAAAATATGGCTGATATCTGCCAAAGCATCAGATTCCAATACCATAGGCTGATCACCGGTAAACATATGGATTGTGGGGCATGAATTTTCTGATTGAGAGGTGCCAGAAACTTTCCAGCCGACTTGTTTAAGGTGATTAGATAAAACGTTGGCGCAGTAGCCTAGGCCAAAACAAAATAGGTGCTGATCTTTTAACATTACTTTTATCCATTAATGCTTGTCAGGCCCTCTTATACCCCGGCACATTGCCATGGCAATGAATAGATTTATATCCAAATCACAAATCACGGCTTTGCTTATGGTTTTTGGTGTGCAATTTCAAGCTCAAGCCGCAGAGATTGACCACGCCAATAAATATCAATCTTGCATGAAAGAGGCGTTACGCGATCCAAATAAAGCTTACGTTGGGGCCGTAAGGTGGAAAGATTTAGGCGGGGGAAACGGCGCAGAGCATTGCGCTACCACGGCCCTGATTGGCATGGCGTTCTATAAAGATGCTGCGGTGCGCTTGGAAGTTTTAGCTCAATCCAGCAAAAAAAAAGCCGCCCTAAAAGCTCAATTGTTAGGCCAAGCCGCCCAAGCGTGGTTACTGGATGGGAACCCTAGTCGCGCCGAAGCCACGGCATCGGCTGCTTTGGCGCTGGACCCAAACAATTCAGATTTGTTGATTGATCGGGCGCAGGCAAAAGCGGCGCGTAAAGATTACGTTGGTGCGCTCAATGACCTGGATAAAGCGCTTTCGGTGGATAGCAGTCAGATCGATGCATTTGTGTTTAGGGCGACGGCCAAACGGTATTTGGATGATTTGGCAGGGGCGATGGATGATTCAAATGCCGCTCTTTCCTTAAATAACAGTGATACCGATGCTTTGTTAGAGCGAGGGATTTTATACCGGCTACAAAATAATAACGATGCCGCACGCCAAGACTGGTTGATGGTGCTCAGCATAGCGCCGCAATCGAGCGCTGCCCCGATTGCCCAGAAAAATTTAGAACGGATGGATGTGAAGACGCAGTAAAGCTTCAGCTCATTAATTTTTTAGCAAAGCCACGTTCGCGAATTATCCCATTCCTCCGGTCTTGCTCTAGCGGCTACGGGCTGATCGCTGGGTCATGGTTGGACTAGCTTTGGTGTTCCCAGAATTAGTGGACCCATAGGTTTTGGCTATTTCAGGTTTTGAATTATCCAACCCACCTGGAGCCCCATCAGCGGCAACTCGCTTGAGGGTTTTCTTAACGCCAGGTTTCCTGTTCGGCTTCTTATTCTTAGGCATCTGTTTTCTCCGTCAAGTTAATATTCAATAATTAGAGTACGCATTTATCTTTATAATGCAAATAACGTTAAGACGCCGTATGTCCGTCAAAAATCTAAATCACGGTAGTGTTTAGGTGGGGGGACGCCGGGGATGTGGTCTTCTAGGATTGGACGAAAACTTGGGCGCGATTTTATCCGCGAGTACCAATCACGTGCTGCTGGGTAGTCGTTCCAAGGTACATCGCCTAAATAATCGATGGTCGATAAATGAGCACTGGCGGCTAAGTCAGCGATGGTTAAATAGTCCCCCGCCAGCCAATTACGGCGATCAACCAAGTAGCTAATATAATTTAAATGGGTGTGAATATTAGCGTGTCCGGCGCGCACAACTTGGCTGTCGGGCTCGCCCAATCCTAAAAACCGCTTCATCATCTTTTCAGTGACTAAGTTTTCGGTAACTTCGATGTTAAATTTGCGGTCAAACCAATAAACAAGCCGCCGGGCTTCGGCGCGTTCCAGTGAGGTCGTCCCAAATAACGATGGTTCGGGTTGAGTCTCGTCTAAATATTCAACAATTGCATCACTGCTAGATAAGGCGATGCCATTTTGTTCGATTAAAACCGGAACTTCACCTGTTGGATTGAGCGCTAAAAACACTTCGCGCCGTTCCCATACGTTTTCTGTGCACATATCGAACTCTATACGCTTTTCTAATAACGCCAAGCGGACTTTCCGACAAAAGGGATTTAACCACAAATGATAAAGCGTAAGCATAGTTTAGCCTTTATATATGTGCGTTATAAGGAATATATCGCTATAAAGTGAAGTGTCTGTCATTGGCATAGGGTGGGTTATTCCGTTAAAAAATATGTATTATCTTTTTAAATATAGTTGGAGAACATTAAATGCTGATTAAAATGACTAAGGCTTCGGACATAAAATCATCTGAAATTACGCCAAAAGCAATATTTGATGATCGCCGTCAGTTTTTAAAGACGGCTGCATTTTCAGGCCTTGGTTTTGCGGCGGGCTCCATTGCGCCGTCATCGTTTGCCAATGAAGGCCGGGGGAAAAAGTTAATCGGGATTGAACCCAGCAAGTGGACCCAAAAATCGGTTGGAGAAAAGCTGACGGATTACGAATCGGTAACAAGCTACAATAATTTTTATGAATTTGGCACCGGCAAACAAGACCCTTTAACCTACTCCAAAGATTTCAGCCCCAAGCCGTGGACTGTGGTTGTCGATGGAGAAGTTGAAAACCCGGGCACCTACTCCTACGAAGATTTGGTCAATCCACATACCTTGGAAGACCGGGTTTATCGATTTCGGTGCGTTGAAGCGTGGTCCATGGTTGTGCCGTGGGTGGGTATTGGTTTGGCAGATATGTGCAAGCGGTTTGGACCGAAAAATGATGCAAAATATGTGGCGTTTGAGACCTTACATGATCCGGACCGCATGTACGGGCAGCGCAGCCGCGTGCTGGAATGGCCTTACCGCGAAGGGTTGCGCATGGATGAAGTCATGAACCCCTTGAGCTTCATGGCAGTTGGGTTGTATGGAGAAGAATTGCCAAATCAAAATGGTGCTCCGATCCGCTTGGTCACACCTTGGAAATATGGCTTTAAAAGCATCAAATCAATTGTCCGGATTTCGTTTACGAAAACGCAGCCGCCAACGTCGTGGAATATGTCTGGACCACGGGAATATGGGTTTTATTCAAACGTAAACCCTGAAAAAAGCCATCCCCGCTGGAGCCAAGCCAAAGAACGCCGGATTGGTGAGTTTTTAAAACGCCCCAGTTTAATGTATAATGGCTATGGCGAAGAAGTCGCATCAATGTATGTAGGCATGGATTTGAATAAGTTTTATTGAGTCCGCAGACGTAATGACACAAGACAAACTAATTCAACGCGCCCTTAAACCCCTTGTTTGGGTGTTATGCTTAGCCCCCTTGTTGGGCCTGACGGGGCTTGCGTATATGGGCGAGATGACGGCGAATCCCATTGAGTTTTTAAACCGCTATTTGGGTGAATGGGCGCTTAAGTTTTTGCTTTCTGCGCTGATGATGACGCCGCTTAAAATAGTCACCGGGTGGGCTGGGTTTACCCGGTTCCGCCGTTTACTAGGGCTTTTTTCTTTCTTTTATGCTGTTTTGCATCTGTCGAGTTACGTTGGCCTTGATCAGTTCTTTAACTGGAAAGACATCTGGACCGATTTGATTAAGCGCACCTATATTACTGTTGGTTTAGGGGCTTTTATTATTCTAGCTGTGCTGGCTGCAACATCCACCAAAAACATGATCAAAAAATTGGGTGGCAAAAACTGGAACCGGCTTCATAAATGGGTTTATGTTGCAGGCTTTGGCGGTTGTTTGCACTTTTTCATGATGCGTAAAGGCGTTCAGGCTGAACCGCTTTATTACGCAGGGTTTTTAGTTCTGCTATTGATCTATCGATGGGTCTATTATTTAAAAAAGCAGCGTCAACGGACTGGGAAAACAGCACCAGCGGCCCTTTAACATAGAGACCCAAGCCGTAGCTTAATCTTTAACGGCCTTTAAAACGTTTAACAATTTGCGGTCTCGTTCGGCTTCCAAATCATCAATGGTTCGCGAACCGGCTTCGTCTTTTAAGCCCGCAACGATTGCATCGCATAGTTCTCGAGTTAATTCAGGCTCACCTTGCATGGTTTTCCACCATTCTTCCATCGCAGGGCCAAAATGACTGTAAAACTTCTCGAACCCACCTTTGCCGCCGGTCAGGTTGAAAATCATATGCGGCCCCATTACGGCCAAACGCAATCCAGGCCCTTGGCTCATGGCGGCATTAATGTCTTCAATTGATGCTAAATCATTGACCACAGCCAATGTGGCTTCACGCCAAAGCGCTGCTTGTAAGCGGTTTGCTAAATGGCCGCGTACTTCCTTACGGATCAAGATCGAATGTTTGCCGATGTGTTTATAAAATCCCATGGTCCATTCGGTAACGGCGGGGTCGGTCTTTTGACCGGCAACCACTTCAACCAACGGAATTAAATGTGGCGGATTGAACGGGTGGCCAACAACAAAGCGATGGGCCGTATCAACACTGGTAACCAAATCGCTTAAAATCAGTCCGGATGTGCTGGTAGAAAAAATCGTATGATCTGGCATGGCATGATCGATTTTGGCGTAGAGTTCTTGTTTGATCCCTATGCGTTCTGGTGCATTTTCTTGCACAAAATCGGCATTCGCAACGCAAGATTCGGGGCTGTTATTAAAGGTTAGTGCGGTTTTAGATGCATTTGAGGCGAGCCCAAGAGATTCTAATTGCGGCCAAGCTGTGTCAACGAAAGTGCGCAACCGGCTTTCCCAACCGTCAGAAGGATCCCATGCTGATACATTGTAGCCTTGTGCCAAAAAGTACGAGACCCAGCTGGCCCCCATCGTTCCAGTACCTAAAACGGAAATGTTTTTGACTTGATCAAAGGGGAGATAAGTAAACATGAGATTCCTTTATTTTAGGCGATTTTTAAGTCGGCTTTAATTTGGACCGTCATGATAACTTCATCGCCCAAAGCCTGCACTTACTTTTTGTTGGAAATTGCGACTTCAATACCCTGTTCGCGACAATAACAGATTAAAGTGTCTTTTAATTTACACTCATTCAAATCAACTCGGCCAATTTTGGAGGCGGAATTTTTAATAAAAAAATTCGCAGCGCGCGATCTGGTTCGTCACTGCTAACAATGTCTTGCGACATAAACTCGGCCATCAAATGACCAATCAGCGATAAATAATGAATGCTAACAAGAATTAGTCTCGCCTTGTCAAAATGTAGCTCAATAGATTTTTGACACTTTCCCTTATTTGTGTGCAGATTTTAGAACTCACACTTATAACTGGGGAATTTTAGCGGATGGTAAATTACGAAGGCAACATCTTTCTAGTGTGCTTCATCCCAGTTGGCACCTATTCCGGTATCGACAACCAATGGTACGTCAAGGAAAGCAGCGCTTTCCATGGATTTTTTTACGACTTCAATCGTTTTTTCCATTTCGGTGTTGGGGACTTCAAAAATCAATTCATCGTGGACCTGCAACAGCATTCGGGCATTTAGGTTAGCAGTCACAAGTGCTTCTGGCATCCGCAACATTGCGCGTTTTATAATGTCGGCAGCGCCGCCTTGAATGGGGGCATTAATGGCGGCGCGTTCGGCCATGTTACGTAAATTGGGGTTCTTTTCGTTGATCCCTTTGACGTGGCATTTCCGACCAAACGGCGTCATCACATAGCCATGGGTGCGGGCTTCTTCCTTGGTGCGGTCCATATAAGCGCGAATGCCGGGATAGCGCTCAAAATAGGCATCGATATATTGGGCAGCTTCAGAATTAGAAATCCCCAGTTGTCGTGCCAAACCAAAGGCAGAAATACCATAAATAATACCAAAATTAATCGCTTTCGCGTTGCGTCGCACCATTGGGTCCATACCTTCGATGGGTACTCCAAAGACTTGCGCTGCGGTAATGGCATGAATATCCAGACCTTCGTGAAAAGCGTCTTTCAAGGCGTCAATTTTTGCGGTGTGGGCAAGCAAACGCAGCTCAATTTGTGAATAATCGGCGGAAAGTAACGTCATACCCTTGTCAGCTATAAATGCTTTGCGAATTTTGCGACCTTCTTCTGAGCGCACAGGGATGTTTTGCAAGTTAGGATCAGACGATGCCAAGCGCCCCGTCGATGCGACGGCTTGCGAATACGACGTATGAATGCGCCCGGTGGTTGGATTGATTTGGTTAATCAACGCATCTGTATAGGTGCTTTTTAGCTTGGCCAATTGGCGCCATTCCAGAACTTTTATGGGCAATTCATGGCCTTGGTGAACCAAGCCTTCCAAAACATCTGCGCCCGTTCCATAGGCACCGGTTTTGCCTTTTTTCCCACCAGGTATGGCCAGTTCATCAAACAGAATTTCTCCCAATTGTTTGGGTGACCCGATATTAAATTCTCGCCCCGCCAGTTTATGGATCTCAATTTCCAGTTCAGCCAAGCGGACGGCAAAGTCATCGGATAAACGTTTTAATTCCTTTGCATCGACCTTAATACCCAACGATTCCATATGGCGCATAACGCTTATTAAAGGGCGCTCCATCGTTTCGTAGATGTTGACCATGTGCTCTTGTGCTAAACGCGGTTTTAAGACGTGTTGTAAGCGTAAAGTGACTTCCGCATCTTCCGCAGCGTAGTCCAAAGCTTTCTCTAACGGCACATAATCAAAGGTAATTTGGGATTTTCCAGTGCCGACAATTTCTTTAAATTTAATTGTCTCTACATTTAAAAAGCGCTTTGCTAATTCATCCATGTTGTGGTTGTGCAATCCACCTTCTAAACAATAAGAAAGCACCATTGTATCGTCGATGGGGGCTATGGATATGCCAACACGCTCAAAGATATGCATATCGTACTTAATGTTTTGCCCGATTTTAAGCACGCCAACATCTTCAAGTAACGGCTTAAGAAGATCAATAGCCGTTTGCTTTTCAATCTGGATGATTTTTTCAACCGGCTCTTTGGGGCCTGTGTCATCTAATAAATCTAGCGTGGCAGGTGATTCGATTGATTTATGGGCGAGCGGTATATAGCACGCATGGCCCGGTTTGACGCACAAGGAGATGCCAACCAATTCGACCTGCAAAGCATCTAGTCCGGTGGTTTCTGTATCGACAGCTACAACCCCTTCTTTATGGGCGGCACCGATCCACGTTTGCAGCGCCTCAACTGTTTGCACCAACTCATAAGTCGCCTTTTTGGCTGGTGCTGATTCAGGAGTATTATCGGCCACGGCGCTGCCGGTCAGGCCAAAGCGGTTTTCCAAAGTGGTGACCAAAGACTTAAATCCTTGTTCTCGCAAAAAACCGACCAGAGTTTCAGGGTCGGGCTTTTTGACGACAAAAGTCGATAAAGGCACATCAATGGGCACATCAACTTTTAAAGTGACCAGATCTCTCGAAAGACGTGCCATGTCGGCTTGTTCAATTAGATTTTCGCGACGCTTATTTTGTTTAACTTCACCGGCGCGGGCGAGCACATTATCTAATGTTCCGTATTCGTTAATCAAAAGGGCGGCTGTTTTAACGCCAATGCCTTGAACACCGGGGACGTTATCGGCCGAATCGCCAGCTAAGGCTTGCACATCAATGACCAACTCAGGGCCAACGCCAAATTTTTCGAACACTTCCGCCGGGCCAATGACTTTGTTTTTCATGGCGTCGAGCATGGTGATTTTATCATCGACCAATTGCATTAAATCTTTATCGGATGAAACAATGGTGACTTGGACCCCATTAGCTGCGGCTTGTTTGGCATAAGTGGCAATCAAATCGTCGGCTTCATAGCCTTCCATATCGATGGCGGGCACCTTCAAGGCGCGGGTCGCTTCGCGAACCAATTCGAACTGTGGGATAAGGTCGTCAGGTGGCGGCGGGCGGTGGGCTTTATATTCTGGGTAAATATCAGAACGAAAGGTTTTCCGGGCTCGATCAAAAATTACCGCAATATGATCTGCGTCAGTATCCTCTAACAATTTCATTAGCATTTTGGTGTAACCAAATACCGCATTAACCGGGGTGCCATTAGGACTAGTCATGGGGGGAAGCCCATGAAAGGCGCGGAAA
>CALJEW010000251.1 GCA_938074585.1 uncultured Rhodospirillales bacterium
CAAATGGGGAGCTGATTTGGTTGTTAATTCAACAACTAAGTTTTTGTCTGGTCATGGCACGTCAATGGGTGGTGTTTTAACTGAATCAGGTAAATTTGATTGGGCGGCAGATGATAAGTTTCCGTCCATGACCCAACCAGAACCCGCCTATCATGGGCTAACGTTCTATGAAACTTTTGGTGATTTTGGGTTTACCATGAAAGCTAGGACCGTTGGTTTGCGTGACTTTGGTCCATCCATGGCACCAGCCAACGCCTTTTATACAATTACAGGTATAGAATCCCTGCCTGCACGTATGGACAGGCATGTTAAAAATGCACAAGCTATTGCTGAGTATTTAGAAACCCACCCGAAGGTTGGCAAAGTTTCATACGCAGGTCTAAGCTCAAGTCCATATAATGATTTGGCTAAAAAATACATGCCTAAAGGCGCAGGCTCTGTGTTTACATGTCAGCTTAAAGGCGGGTATGACTCAGGTGTTAAATTGGTCGAAGGTGTTAATTTGTTTTCACATTTGGCCAATGTTGGCGACACCCGGTCCTTAATATTACATCCTGCATCCACAACTCACCGTCAATTAACTGACGAGCAGCGCGATGCTGCGGGTGCTGGAGCAGATGTTATAAGATTATCTATAGGCCAAGAAAGTATAGAGGATTTAATCTACGATTTAGATGTAGGATTATCAAAAATTTAAAGTATTAAGCTCTCATCACGCGGCTTGGTAAAAATTTACGTTTATCATCAACAACCTTAAGAATACGCGGGTTTATGTTTTCAAGTTATGTGCTGTGCGATCATTGCTTTTTAGCACCTCAATCTCACGTCCAATCCTGTGCAAGCGGCGATCATTGTCTTCAACAACGGAACTATCAATTTGAATTCGAGCATTCACTTGGCGTATTTGTGGTTAAACAATGGAATACCCTTGGCTTTTTTCACGGCCTAACGCTTGTGCCGTAAACCAAACAGAAACAAGCGCTAGAGCTAAACTCAAACTTGCCAATATCATAATTAAGAAACCTGATATCTGGAAATTTGGATTTGACCTGATTAGTCATCCTGTAATTATCATGTGATATATCCCTTTTTGGCAACAACCCATTTATCGTCGATTTTGACAAGAACGGCAGAGACGAGGCGTTCAAGAGATTCTATGTTCGGAAAGACGCGGACCTTGCTGGTGCGACGCTGGAGTTTTTTCTGGATACCACGCTCAATGGGATTGGAAGTGCTAAATCGGCGGCAATGATGGTTTGGTAAGGTAAGCACAGCCAGGCCCTTGGGCACGTTGTCTTCGACCCATTTAGGGAGATAAGGACGGTACGACTGGAGCGCCGTCCCCATTCCACAGATTGCGGAAATAAAGGTTCGCGGCACCCGTCACGGTGGTCAATGGTTTTAGGCACACTGACACTCAGAGTGTCCTGCACCGAGAAACTGTCCCCGCTCCATTGGAAATTGTTTGTTCCATTAAAATCGTAATCACTGAATCCTAATCTTGTCGCATTTTGTAACCTCCATGAGTGTTTGGTAGTGTTCACGGAATAACAAAATCATTTTCATAACCACACCCTCAATCGTTACTCTTTACCAATACAGTGATCATACTAGGGTTAATAAACAGGTAAGTTCACATTGATTTTTTCAAGGATTGATGCAAAATATTGATTTTTAAAATACATTCCCAAATTTTAAAATTCTTCATGTGTACCGTCAGTTATATCAAAAGCATCTAATTTTCTGACGGTATGTGTGGGGCATTAGCTTACTCAATAGTATCCAAAGTCCGTTTAAAGACATGCACATAAAAGGCTTCAACACTTTCTTGGGCGTGTTTCTCATGTAACGGAGATGAAGTAGGTATTATTACATCCAAATCAATCTCTTCTGACTTCACCTCCATTTTAGTCGGCTTTGAAAACGGTTTTTACGGTTTTATTAAACCGAGATTAGCAGACGCACGCCAGAGAATGCTACGCAAAAACGAGCGCTTCAATTTTAAAGGATCAATGTAAACCAAGTGCCTATAATCAAGTTCTTCGATTCGTTCTGGTTCTGATCCTGATCCCAATTTAAACTCAAGTGCCAATTCAAGTTCTAGCTCTGGTATCAGTTTAAGTTTAAGTTTAAGTTTAGGATAAGATGATGATACAAGTATAAGTTCAGTTGCAAGCTTTGGAGCAGTCTCTGGTTCAGATATCAATTCTGGCTCAGGCTCAGGGATTGAAATGGGCTCTGATCCGAGTTCTAAAGCTTGTTTCGATAAAAGCCGGACTTTCGATAAAGGCTCCCGTTACATCGAATACTAATTCACCAGACCATGACCAGATTTGATCATTATCAGGCCACACAATGTGTGCACCATCAACTTTAGCATAATCGCTTGATGAGGAGATATTAAGGCCATTCACCTCAATCCATTCAACAGCTAAAAGACAGTCCGTCTCATTGCTAACTATATGATCGGAATCAAAACTCAACGAAATTCGATGAGGTATCCCCTCACTGAAGTCCCATTCGACTTCAACTTCTTGCCATAACAAAAAATAAACAGGGCCTT
>CALJEW010000252.1 GCA_938074585.1 uncultured Rhodospirillales bacterium
CGTGATCTAGATTTCATTGATGTTTCCAGTGGTGGCAACTCGCCGAAGCAAGAAATTGATGTGGGGCCCGGGTATCAAACCGGTTTTGCTGCTGAAATTCGTCGTGAAAGTGGACTTACGACAATGGCGGTCGGGCAAATCACATCGCCACAACAAGCGGAATCGATTATCCGCAGTGGTCAAGCTGATATGGTCGCGTTGGCACGGGGTATGTTATACAACCCACGTTGGGCATGGCATGCAGCTGAAGCCTTGGGTGCTGAAGCGGCTTATGCGCCACAATACATGCGTACTCATAAATCACTACGCGGCCTTCCTGTTCCCGGAAATCCACCTGTCGCTAAATCTTAAAAGTTTACGATCTTGGCGATAATTGGTTACGCACTTCGCATCATTGATTATCGCCATATTTCCCCTGGACACCATTTAATAGACAAAGCAATCGCACTCGATTTAGGGTAACATTGTTCAATATAAGAAATAGCGTATGACCGAGGTGCAGTCATTGATCATTTGTGTGTCAGTGATTACCGATGAGAACTTCTTAGCCCTAAAAGCTCAGTCAGTTGAATTCACAGGGGCTGAGGTCGTGCAGAGTGTCGACGAGCTTCAATTGGCAGTTGGGCTATTTGCTAATTCTACATATATATAACAATTCAAACGATGCAATTAACCCTGCGTTCGCGTTAGCGAATGTTGTAAAATATGGCGGCGATACCGCTTATGTGGCATCGGGAGATGGCCTAACCGGATTCGCGGGCTGTTGAACTCATAGACAGGGGCGCGGCAAATTTTCTGTTGAGCAGTTATAGCCGCACGAGTAGTGCGCCATACACAATGTGGTTGGTGCATTAGTCACCTCCATATCCGCCAGAACTCAAATTAAGTGACAACAAATGATTAGCAACTCATCAATGCACTTGGCAAAGGCCCAACTACATATAGAAGCCCCAGATCATGAGCTTGAGCCCCTCGCAAAATATTGAGCGCATTGTGAACAGGCACTCAAAGAGGCTGAAACTCTTCGAAATAACTTCTCAGAGCTGGTGTTTGTGCCACTAATTGATGGGATCGAAAGTATTGACGATGCCGCATATATATTTGGGTTCCCTCACAGCAAGGTGCCAAATCGGGCAACGATAAGGACTATTAACGCAACTCGGCTTTTGTTCTCCATTCTGGTTCAAGTTATGCATCGCACAAAAACATGAGCTAAGTTAACGCAGCCATGGACTTATTGCGTCATTTGTAACGGTGGACAAGGTTTATCGATTTCACCTTGCGTGTCGGCATTGTCCGTCGTAGGAATCTAATTTAAATAAGAGACAGATAATATGGATATAGGGGACACGTTATGCGCCTTGCAGGAAAAGCCGCCATCGTAACCGGGGCCGGAACGGGTTTTGGGGAACAAATTGCACATCGATTTGCTGAAGAAGGGGCAATGGTCGTTGTAGCAGATATCAACGAAGACAATGGCAAGCGCGTTGCTGCGGACATTGAAGGCGCTATTTATTGCAAAGTGGACGTCACCAACACTCTTCAAGTCCGGGCGATGGTCCAAACTTGTGTTGCTGAGTTTGGTGGATTAGACATATTAGTGAATAACGCTGGAATAGTGCAAAAAAAAACACCCTTACAAGACCTTTTGGAAGAAGACTTTGATAAAATTTTTGCGGTTAATGTCAAAAGTATATTTTTCTCCGCCGTTCATGTCATCCCCGTTATGAAAAAAAAAGGCGGGGTTATTATCAACTTAGGTTCAACCGGTGCTGTTAGACCCCGGCCCGGGCTGACATGGTATAACGCCTCTAAGGGCGCTGTGGTAACGCTGACTAAATCAATGGCCGTTGAGTTGGCAGACGATAATATCCGAGTCAATGCAGTAAACCCAGCAATCAGCGACACCGCTATGCTGTTGGATGTGCTAGGCGGAGAAGACACGCCAGAAGGCCGCAACAAGCTGATTTCAACCATCCCACTGGGCCGCATGACAGCCCCAAAAGATGTCGCCAACGCAGCATTATACTTGGCATCTGATGAAGCCAAATTCATCACAGGCGTCTGCATGGAAGTCGATGGTGGAAGATGCATCTAACGCCACAGGCGTTATATTTAATCCCAACCCAAATCCAGCTCCATCGCTTATATCGAACTGCAACAGTTTTGTCTCGATAGGCAATTCGTTCTCATAGAACCGTTTTTTAAGACGCGGAAGACAATACGTGAATGGTGCGATCTGCCAGCATGTCTTTAACACTTGCACCATATGCGACCATGTGAGGAGCTGCAGCGTGGGCCATTAGGTGGTCAAGTGTCTCCCACTTCTCAATAACAACGAACGTATCGGGGCCTACTTGGGTTTGGAACGGGCCAACGTCGTTGGTGTCGATGGTTGGTCCGTATTCGATGCAGCCGTCTTCGGCGTGAACAGCGGGTACGTTTGCATTAAACAAAGCCAAAACTTCAGCGCGTTTTCCAGGTATTGTGGTAATCATGGCAACAACATTGACTACAGACATATGTATTCTCCTAGTTAATTAAAAAAAGATTGAGTTGATATGATCAAATTTTGGGGTGGAGTTAAAGGCTGAATGCGAACCGGGACGAGATTAGGCACATAAAAAACGTAAAAGTTAGTTCCAATTGGCGCTTTGTGATGCCATGAGCCAGCCTTGCCCCCCATGGTGCTAACAAAACACTGGCTGGAATAACAATCGCCGCGCCAATGAGCGAGACATAACCAATGGACCCGGTGGGCAAACCTTCAAGTCCGTATCCGGCCCACATAAACCCAAGCGCGCCTGGAATAGCGATCAGTGGCCCAACGCCAGCGGAAGTGCCAACGGCTTGGTGAATGGCGCGACCATATAGGGTCATCATGGATGACGTAAACGCGCCGCCGCCAATGCTCATGATTGTCGACATGCAACCGACAAACACCCCATAAAGTCGCATTCCAAAGCCATGCGGCACATCATCGCCTAAGCGCCAATGGTTGCGGGCAAAAATCATTTTAAGGGCCAGGACTGACAAGCAGGAGACCCAAACGATTTTGATGGCATACGGATTTGAGTATTTGGCAACCAGAATACTAACCAACACGCCAATGATAATGGGAACCATTAAGGTTTGAGAACCCGCAAATCAACAGATTTCCGTTTTTTGTGAGCCAGAAAAGAGAGCAACGATGTTGGCACCATGACCAGCAGCGACGTGCCAATAGACAAATGCAGACACTGGGTTTCTGGAACGCCTATGCGCTGAAAGACTTCATATAAGATAGGAACCAACATGGCCCCGCCGCCGATGCCTAAAAGCCCCGCAATAAACCCCATTAATAAGCCGCCCATCACAAGGGCCGCAATTAAAGACCAGTTGTCGTTGAGGAGTTGGGCAAGTTCCACAAGGCGGACCTATGCGTTAAAGGGAATTGTTAATAAAAAAGCCGCCCCAGTTTCCCAAAGCGGCTTTTTTATTCGATGGTTGTTGGCTTATTCACGATTGCCAAACAGGTGTAGCATAAAGAGGAACATGTTCAAGAAATCTAAATACAAACGTAGCGCGCCCATTATGGCTTTCTTTTCATGGGTTTCAGATCCATCAGATTTCATATAAATAGATTTGATTTGTTGTGTGTCATAAGCGGTAAGACCGGCAAAGATTAACACACCCAATACAGAAATAACGAACTGCATGGCGGAGCTTTCTAGAAAGATATTTACGACCATGGCAATCATCAGCCCGATGACACCCATAACCAAAAACGACTTCATTCCAGACAGGTCGCGCTTGGTTGTGTAACCGTAAAGGCTAAGACCCGCAAAAGCGCCGGATGTAATGAAGAACACGCGGGTGATGCTGGCACCGGTGTAAACCATGAAGATGTAACTCAATGAAAGACCCATCAAACCGGCATACACCCAGAATACCATCTGTGCAGTTTGCGCTTTCATGGTGCTTATCTTTGCGCTTAGGAAGAAGACCAAGCCCAAAGGAGCTAGCATAACAACCCATTGCAGCGGTGTGCCATAAATAGCTGACATCAACGATTGTGATGTCGATGACGTATAGGCAACCACGCCGGTTAGGCCCAAAGCGATGCTCATGTAGTTATAGACTTTAAGCATGTAAGTGCGCAGGCCCTCATCAACTTGCGCTGCAGACGCTTGCGCACCTGTCATTTGTGCAGTGCGCAAAGTGAAACGATTTTCAGCCATTAGAAACTCCTTAAAATTAGTACATATAAGAAAACGCTATTCTGTACATAAATATGGCATAAAGTGAAATGAAATCAAGGGCTGTTAGGCTCGGCAACCTAATCGTCGCGCAAGTGCGGGGCGGCTTTTTGACCCAAGGCCCGCCATGTACCAATCAAGCCGACGCTGGTTGTCATTAAAACGCACAAAACAACAGTAAGAATGACAATATTCGGCAAAAAAACCCACTCGGAGCCCATTAAAAATTTAATCACGGCCCAAGCAGTTAAGGAACCAATTCCAGCCGCAACAGCGCCCGTTAATAGGCCTAAAATGCCGTATTCGAGCATATATATGCATAAAATGCGTTTGTAACCCGCCCCCAATACTTTGAAGACAACCGCTTCATAGACCCGCCTGCGGTGCTCAGATACCATAACACCGGCTAATACGATCAACCCTGCAATCAGAGTTAACGCCGCCGTTCCTTTGACCGCAGCACCAATGCCAGACAGAATTACGGATGCTGCTTGCAAGGCGTCGCGAACCCGTATGGCTGAAATATTGGCAAACGTATCGGTGGCGGCGCGCTCAACCGCGTCTTCGGCTTCGGGCGCCGCTTCAATGGCAGCAATGTGGCTGTGTGGAGCACCTTCTAAAACGCCCGGCGCAAAGACAATCGCGAAATCAAATTTGAGGCTGCGCCAATCAATTTCCCGCAAACTGGCAATGTTTGCTGTAATTTCACGACCCAAAACATTGAGGGTCAAGCTATCGCCCAAACCGACTTTAAAGCCCCGCGCCAATCCGGCATCCAGTGATATTAGCGGCGGCCCACTGTAACCCGCATCCCACCATTCGCCTTGGGTGATTGCCGATGCCACATCGTCTTTGTTTGCCGCATAGGTTAAGGCTCGGTCGCCCCGGATCGCCCATTGGCTTTCGGGCGCAACTTCTGCCTTTTCAACTGGAATTCCATTAATTTGGATAATTCGCCCGCGTAAACTGGGAACGCGTTTATAAGCGCCAGCGCCCTTAACGCTGGTTACGGCCTTATCAAATTCGGCAACTTGACCGGGTTGAATATCGAGAAAAAAGAAGGCCGGGGCGCGTTCGGGTATGCGTTCGCTAATTTGGCGGCTTAAATTACCCTCAATTAATCCAATGGCAACAAGCACCGTTAACCCAAGCCCTAAAGAGACAACAATGTTGGGGGTGGGGGTGCTGGGGCGGTGCAAATTGGTTTGGACTAAGCGCCAAAGGGCACCTCTTCCGGGTTTCCATTTCCTTGCTATTTGCATAATCAGATATGCGCTAAAGCGGAGTAGAACCAAAGTCAAAATCGAGCCTATAATGAACCAAAGGGCAAAGAACCAATCTGATGAGGTATAAAGCGTACACAACGCCAGTAATAGGATGCCGGTAAGTGTTGCAATCACATAACCCCATCGGGGGCGACGAGCAGTTGTGTCGAGGCTGAACCTAAATAAATGAGCTGCGCTGACATCGCGCGCCCGGCCCAAAGGCCAAAGCGCAAAGGTGACGGTCGATAAAAACCCAAACACGGCAGCAACAAGGGTCGGTGTGGAATAAAGCCCAATCGCAGGGCGAACGGGTAAGTGATTGCCAATCAATTCCAATAAAATGATCGGTGACCCACCGCCAATAATCAGCCCGATTGTGATGCCAATGGTACCGATCACCAAAATTTGCATCATATAAATGCTAAATACCAAATTGCCGGACGCGCCCAAACATTTAAAAGTTGCTATGGTTTCTGTTTTGGTATCCAAATAACTACGTACGGCACCGGTAATGCCAAGCCCGCCGACCAATAAAACGGTCAGGCCGGTGAAGCTCATGAATAGGGTCATGCGTTCCAAAAATCGCTTAATACCGGGGGCTGCTTCTTCAGGTGTCCGCAATCGCCACCCGGCTTTTGGGAAGGTTTCTGCTAACGTTGATTGCCATGCTTTTGGGTCGGCTGATTTGGGTAACCTCAACTTGTAATGATAGCGCAGTTGGCTTCCGGGTTGAACTAAGCCAGATTGATGCAGGGCCTCTAAATCAATCATCAGGCGCGGCCCTAGGCTAAAAACGCTGGCGACGCGGTCGGGCTCGATGATAATGGTGTTTCGAATTTGAACGGTAATGCTGCCCAGCTTAACCGTATCGCCTAATTTTAGCTGTAACCGCGTTAATAAATTAGCATCAACCGATGCCCCCCATGAACCGTCTTTCAAAGCATAAGAATCTTTGGAAGAACTGGCGGGGGTGGTTTCCATTTGGCCAACCAAAGGGTAGGCAGAATCAACAGCTTTTAATTCCACCATAGCCCGGCGTTCACGGGTGGTGGTAGGGCGGACCATGGCGCGCATAGTAATGGATTCGGAATAAGTTTCGGCTTGTGCTTTTAAAAAGGTTTTTTGGGTAGCCGATGCGGGGCGGTGCAACAGGCGCAAATCAATATCGCCGCCCAAAAGTTTTTTACCGTCAGTGCGTAATCCACCCAAAACCGATTCACTTAAATTGCCAACCGCCGTAATCGCCGCTACGCCCAAAATCAGGCATGCTAAAAAAATCCAAAACCTCCCAAACCCGCTGCGCAACTCGCGCCGCGCCAAGCGCCAACTTAAAGTTAAATTAGGCATTTTCAGAAATCACTTCATCAGAAACAACCTGTCCATCGGCTAATTTAATAAGCCGGGAACACTGAGCTGCCAAATCAGGTGCATGGGTCACCAAAATCAATGTGGTTCCGTTACGGTTCTGTAAATCAAACAGCATCTGCATCACTTGTTCGCCTGTGCCTTGGTCTAAGCTGCCGGTGGGTTCGTCCGCTAATAATATTTCTGGTTCCGTAACGAAGGCTCTAGCAAGTGCAACGCGTTGTTGTTCGCCACCGGACAATTGGCCCGGATAATGATGAATGCGATGACCCAAACCAACCGCTTCCAATTCAACCTGAGCCCGCTCGAACGCGCCGTCTTTTCGAGCAAATTCCATGGGAAGGGCGACGTTTTCAAGCGCCGTCATGGACGGAACTAAATGAAAATTTTGGAAGACAACGCCCACATGATCGCGTCTAAATTCAGCCAATGCATCTTCATTTAGGCCGTTATACGTGGTGCCACATGCTGTGACAGTGCCTGACGTTGTGGTCTCTAATCCGGCGGCGATCATCAGAAAAGAGGTTTTTCCAGAACCTGATGGGCCAATCACGCCAATTGTTTCGCCAGGCATTATTTCTAAATTAATACCACGTAGGATATGGACAGGACCAGCATCACTGCCTAATTTCAAATGCACATCTTGAAGTTTTAAAGTTGGTTTTACAGAAGGGGGAATGGTCATATTTAAATGTAAGCACTTTTCAAATAAGGGATGGCAAAAGCTCTATGCCGGATATGGGATAAATCGGCTGCATGTCAATATAGGTGTCTGGCTTGTGGCGGCGTTTATGTCTCTGCCCGTTGTCCTTGGCGCTGCGACCGGTGTTAGCGCGGCTGAGCCCCTTAAAATATTGATGTTGGGTGACAGCCTTACCGCTGGATACGGTCTCGTCAAGGGGCAGTCGGTTCCAGCCCAACTAGAAATGGCCTTAAAGGCTGACGGCATTAACGTTAAAATTTTGAATGCAGGCGTGTCGGGGGACACATCGGCGGGCGGGCTGGCGCGGCTGGCGTGGGCTTTGGCAGAAAAGCCAAAAGGATTGATTATTGAGCTCGGGGCAAATGATGGCTTGCGGGGGCTGGAGCCTAAACAAACGTTTAAAAATTTAAACACAATTATAGAAAAAGCGTTATCGGCACATCTGGAAATTTTGTTAACAGGCATGTTGGCACCACCTAATTTAGGTTCAGAATATAGCACAGATTTCAACCGGGTGTATCCTATCTTAGCGCGCTATCACGGTATTGATTTATATCCCTTTTATTTGGAAGGGGTGGCTTCTGTGCCCGGGTTAAATCTAGAAGATGGATTGCACCCGAATGAAAAAGGCGTTGCGATTATTGTTAAAAACCTCATGCCCCAAGTGAAAAAATTAATCACAAAAATAATGCAGGACGAAACCGTTTCATTTAGGTAGCATGAGTATGTTAGGGGGCATTGTCGGTTAAGGAATTTAAGAAAACATGGTTGATACCCCCGCATTATAGGTCGCCCCTTCACAATCACTTGATTGGGTTGCCGCAGCCCAAGAAATTGAAGAGCAATTGATGCGGTTGCCGACGCTTGAACCCGGCAATGCATGGTTGGCGTTTATCTATGCCACGGATAACTTTAGCGCAGGCCTCCCTAGCCTTTTGACTTATTTAAAGCCAAAAACCGATATCACCCATTGGGTTGGAAGCGTCGGAACTGGGATTTGCTCTGGCCGAGTTGAAATATTTGGTCGCGCGGGTGTAACTGTTATGGTTGCTCAGTTTCCAGAAAACACATTCAATGTCATTCCTACGATAAAATCAGACGTGGATGAAATTTCAGAAGCTAAGCGCAAATGGTCCGACATCGCCGTACCGTCTTTTGGCATTGTTCATGGGGATCCGTTAAACTCAAACATCGCTAAATTGATTGAAAACTTATCTACAGACATCGAAAACCT
>CALJEW010000253.1 GCA_938074585.1 uncultured Rhodospirillales bacterium
GTGACTTAACGACCCCACTGATCATACGTTCAACATTAAACTTAACCGCTGCAGCATCAAAATCGGTTCCGTCGTGAAACTTAACTCCTTTGCGCAGTTTGAAAATAAAGGTCGTATCGTTAACTTTTTCAGGCATTCCCGTTGCCAGACCTGGTGCTAAATCAAGATTCGCATCAATATCCAAAAGTGAATCATAAACCAGACGCATAAAATAAATAGGGTTTGCCCGTTGAGTTGGGTCGACTAATTTATAATGCATATCTACAGTTTTAAGAATTCCACCGCGCTTCGGACAAACCTCGTCTGCCAACGCCATACTTGTGCTACCTACGCCAGCCGCAACCACTGCGGCAACAGCTATTTTCGAAAGCTTACTCATCAGATGTTTCTCCCTTAATTGTCTAAACCATGTTTTTTATTTAGCTGATGATCCCACACCACCAACCGATATTATAAACAGACTTCAGGCACTTCCCATTAACTTAAGAAATGGGTTCGTCGGGCTAAAACTTACCCGTTCTTTCAATTCCGGCCGAGCTCGTTGCCATTACGGCGTCGAAATGACGGATTAATAATTCAGATTTTAACTCTATGACATTCGGGTCTTCCCACAAATTGTTGAACTCACCGGGATCTTCCTGCAGATCAAAAAGTTCGCCCAAATTGTGCCCATGATAGACAACCATTTTATACCGCCCATCAAAATTCATGGTCGCGTGTGTCGGCGGTGATTCTTTGGCTGAGCCAAGCGCATCATTAAATTCAGTGACAACGCTTTTCTTGTGATAATTTGAAGGCGCATCACCGCGCAGCATACCGAGTAGAGATTTCCCTTGCATATAATAGGGGACTTCCATCCCCACCGCTTCCAATAGGGTTGGGGCAACATCAACCAGTTCCACCAATGCATCGCTCGTCAGGCCGGATTGAAATTGACCTTTCCAATAAAAAATCAAAGGCACATGAACCAAGCCTTCAAAAAACCGACATCCCTTATACAGCAACCCATGGTCACCCAACATTTCGCCGTGATCGGCATGAAAGACGATCAAAGTATTATCAAGCTGTCCGATATTATCGAGATGATCAACCAGTCGCCCAAACTGCTCATCCAATAGCTCAATCATAGCATAGTAAGCTGCAATGACCTCGCGTCCGTTAAAGGTATCCGGAGGAAGTGTCGCTGTATTTGTATGATGTTCTCCAGCTTCCGGGTCGATATTTATGCCATTCGGATCGACTGCGTTAATGGATTGTTGGCAAATGTTACGAAAGCTCTTTTGCCGTTCAAGATCAGATTCCTGAAACAAAGGTCCTGGCAAGTTCGCAGGGTTATATCGATCAAGATATTCTTTAGGTGGATCGAAGGGCGGATGTGGATCAAACGGGTTCATCGACAACAACCAGGGGCCTTCGCGTTTTTCGTCAATAAAGCGTATTGCCATATCGGTACACCAAGTCGACTGATGCAGCTCTGCCGGAACACCCTCACCACAAAAGCTGCGTATAGATGAATATAGCTCAACCGGATCCACTCCTTTTTCATCCCGCAACCAACGATGATAGGCATGAAAATCAGGATCCAATGTTGGCATGGGATGATGGCTCCATTCAAACAACCGGTAACCATCGTCTGTGCGCTTTTCACTCCCCGTTGCCGCACTGGCCAAATGTAGCTTCCCTATCAGACCGCAGTCATATCCTGCATCGGCAAACAGCTTAGTCACCAAAACTTCACCATCGGGAAAATAGGCGTTTCCATTCCGGTGAACATGATTGCTTGCTGGATAGCGACCGGTCAAAAAAGACGCGCGACTGGGCGTACAAATCTGACTTTGCACATAAGCCCTCTTAAATGCAGTGCCACCATCAACAAGGCGATCAATGAAAGGGGTGCGAATATGCGAATTGCCCAACGCTTGAATGGTATCGAAGCGCTGTTGGTCGGTACAATACCAAAGAATGTTTGGGCGTGAACTACTCATGTTGACCTCTGGAATGGATTTTTCTTTAATCTTTGATACAGAACAATTTCTATAAATACTAATCACCAATGATACCGTATCCATAACTAAAACGAATAACGCCTGCCCCCCCGGAATATAAATTCAATAATCCTGAAAATACAACTAGAAGGACTTTCCAACCAAAAGCGGATTTTCTGGCCCAATCGTTACCCCGCCACCACCGGCATCAACAATGGCCCCGGTAACGAATGACGCATTTTCTGACAAAAGCCACATCACGGGTTCCACAATTTCCTCGACCCGAGCAATGCATCCCATTGGGATTGTTTCAGCCATCGCCTTGGCAATCTCAGGATTTTTTAAACGGTCTGTCTTATCTGAATGCGTTTGTCCCGGACAAACGGCATTGATCCGAATGCACTGGCCCGCCACTTCTTTAGCGAGGCCTTTGGTAAATATATCAACCTCCCCTTTTAAAGCGGTGTAGGCTTCGGCCCCAAGACGTCCACCCATTGTAGTTGCCATGAAAGAGATATTGACGATAGCTCCTCCCGTACCGCCAGATTTTGTCGACATCTGTTTTACAGCTTCGCGGGTACACAGGATCGTTCCTGTAATATTAGTACTCAGTAAATTGGTTAGGTCTTGCGCATCAAGTTCTATGAAAGGACGTCGTTTAAGTGATATTCCGGAGCTATTAACCAAAGCAGTCACAGCCCCTAATTCCGCATAGACAATGTTTGACATATTGATGACAGCGGCCTCATCACCGACATCGCCCGCCACAATGATCGCCTTGCTGCCTTTGCTATTTATCTTGTCTGCAAGTTCTTGGGCTTGACCTTGGCGAGAGCAAAAATTGATTGCGATCGCTTAGTTCTGAGCGGCGGCTTTAACCACCGCAGCCCCTATTCCACTCGCACCGCCAGTTACCAAAAGAACACCCGACATAATCACTTGTCCCCGTTGAAAGGCTTATTTGAGTCAAAAGCCAGCCAATTATCTTCCATTTTTGTTTCCCAGCGAAATGTATCTGCTGGCTTTACGGATTGGGCCCAGGCTTTGAGAACTGCCTTTTCTTTGTTACGGGCCTGGATATCTTCATCAATTGCCTCTGGGTTCCAACCCGCCAGTAACTGGGTTTCAAGTTTATTTTTGATCTCTTGATGATTGGGGTCATCAGCAAGATTTCTCATTTCGGTTGAATCATTTTTAAGATCAAACAACTGGCTAGGGCAACCGTGATAATAATTAAACTTCCACTGGCCTTGGCGGATCATCCTAGATTGCAATACGCGCCCGCCGGACCAAGCCAACAAACCGTCTGTGCAATACTCCGAATACGTTGTATCGCTCCATTCCGCGTCACCATCACGGGCCACCGGCAAAAGACTTTTGCCATCAATACCAGGCAATGGCGCGTGGCCTCCTGCGTCAACTAGTGTGGCGGATACATCTACCAGATTGGCTATTTGATCCCGGCGCTCGCCAGATTTAAGTTCTCCAGCCCATTTCATTATCAACGGAACTTTGGCCGCTTCATCATAAAAAGTCTGCTTCCACCAAAGATCACGCTCGCCCAATTGATCGCCATGGTCGGAGGAATAGATGATCAGCGTATTTTCGAGGAGATCAAGCTCTTCCAGTTTATCTAAAACTTTTCCAATCTCCCGGTCCATAGTGTCGACCAGAGCGTAATAAGCGGTTCGGGCGCGAATTTCATCTTCTTCGGATACTTCATTAAGGCCAGTTTGCGCGCGCCACCACGCAAGATAGGTGTCGTCACCTTCTTCCTCAGGGCGAGACAATTTTGGCGGGGGAACTTTGCCCTCATACAATTTGTAAATTTCAGGATCAGCAACATACGGCTGATGCGGTAGCATGAAGCCGACGTTCAACGAGAATGGAGCGTTGTTGCCATTTTTGCGTTTCTCGGCAATCTCATCTAGATAGGCCAAACTGTTCTTGGTGACTTCACGGTCGACCAATTCATAACTCATTTGCCCCGGGCCTGATTTAACCAAACTTTCTTTGAACGGCCGCTGAGCTTTGTCTAACACACCAAGTGAATAGGCGAATCCGCCATACCAATCGGTAATATGATCCCCAATCTCGCGTCTGGCATAGCCGTGCAGCTGATCTGGCCCGATCGCATGCATCCGCCCGATTAACGTTGGGTGGTATCCAACGGCACCCAATGCATGTGCCGTCGTTGGAATATCTGAATTCAAGGCGTCGCTATTGGTCCAACAACTTTGTCGATATGGATACCTGCCGGTCAATAACGACATACGGGCCGGTACGCATATTGGCGATGGTGTGTAGGTGTTTTCAAACACAACACCTTCCGCTGCCAAGCGATCTAAATTTGGCGTTTGAACGATGTCATCGCCATAGCAACCGAGGACATTTGACGCATGTTGGTCTGATAGAATGAAAACGATATTTGGACGATCTGTGCTCAATGGTTGGTATCCTCAATCAGTTAAGTCATTCTGACACGAGAAAGGTGGTCAGACAATTCAAACCATAAGCCATGGATATCGTTCGCTCGATGATTGATCACATGAGAATTCATCTCGGCACTGAGCGCAGCAACCCCGACGCCATCCTCAGCGGCGCATTGGCGCAGATCCTGGCCTTCACCCAACAAAACAAAACCGCCGCTTCCAATGGAAGTGACCGTACGGTCTTGATGGTTGCGGGGGCACACAACCAACTATATTTGCACCTCTTTAGAACCTATATAAGTTTCAATATAACTCACTAGAGACCCTGCACCTGCACAAGATTTTTTTAGATCCCATTCCTTACGCGAAACAAAAAATCTTTGAGATATTGCTATTTTTAACAATTCTTGAATCACCCCACCATTTTCGAGCCTCCGCAGCTTTCGAACTGGGCAACACCAAACTAAATCGCAAAGTTCTGTGACGGGTTAACCCGTCACAGACTATACTTTATAAGTTGAAAGATAAGTACAGATGAAGGTATTATTTTAATTCTATTTCTTAGGCATTTTAGTTTATATATCTACCAAATAAAATTTGCGTAGACACAAAAAGCGTAAATCAAACTTACAAATGAGAACTAATTCCATGCTGAAAAAAGTCCCCAATATTATCTTTTTAATGCCTGACCAATTACGGGCTGACTATGTGGGGAGTTATGGACACTCCCATGCTTTGACGCCAAACATTGATGCTTTGGCACAGCGCGGCATGGTTTATGAGCGATGCCTTTCACCATCGCCGGTTTGCATTCCAGCACGGGCATCCGTATTAACCGGGCACAATTCATTATCAACCGGTGTGGTGAGCAATAATTTTTGGCTGCGCCCTGATCATGTTGCGTGTGGTGTGCCGAGTTTTGGAAGTCTTTTATCCAACGCGGGTTATCACACAGAAACCATTGGCAAAATGCATTTCATTCCGTGGGATGAGTCTAAAGGTTTCCAACACCGCGTCATTTCTGAAGACAAACGCCATATACATATCAGGGATGACTATGATGAATATCTTAAATTCCATGGCCATAAAAAATACCCCAC
>CALJEW010000254.1 GCA_938074585.1 uncultured Rhodospirillales bacterium
GAAACCGATCCTGATGCTTACACGTATTTCATTACACAGGCTGCTGTGTGGAAAAATATTTGTGACGTTATTGGCAAGCCGGATTGGAAAGAGAATCCTGATTATGCTAAGCCCATAAACCGTTTACCAAAGCTGAACGAAATTTTTGGTGCCATTGAAGACTGGACAATGACCAAAACAAAATTTGAAGTTATGGATATTTGTAACGCGCTTAACATTCCCGTTGGTCCGATTTTGAGTATGAAAGAAATTTCAGAAGATGAATCGCTTCGTCAAACGGGAACGATTGTTGATGTGGAACACCCAGAACGCGGTAATTATTTGACGGTTGGTAACCCGATCAAATTATCTGATTCTCCATCCGATGTCGTACGCTCTCCGCTATTAGGTGAGCATACGGATGAGATTTTAAAAGACGTTTTGGGTATGTCTGATGCGGATATTTCTGAAGCAAAAAAAATGGGCGCCGTTTAGGCCCCTTCAAACAAAGGAGTTTAAGCAATGCGCTTAATTGTAATGGGTCAGCAGGCCTTTGGTAAATCTGCACTGGAAGCGATTTTAGAAAAAGGCGAAGACGAAGTTGTTGCCGTCTACTGTGCGCCAGATAAAGAAGGCAAGCCAGTGGATCCAATCAAAACGTTTGCCGAAGAAAAAGGCTTGCCGGTTTATCAACCTGATAACTTTAAGGACGCCGAGTATTTAGATGCCATGCGCGCTTTAAATGCCGATTTGTGTGTTATGGCGTATGTGATCATTTTTGTGCCTGAAAAAGCACGCGATATCCCAACCCATGGATCAATTTGTTTTCATCCATCCATTCTACCAAAGCACCGTGGCCCAAGCTCGATCAACTGGCCTATCATTGGTGGCGCAACAAAATCAGGTTTGACGTTCTTCTGGCCAGATGATGGCTTGGATGAAGGCGAGATTTTATTGCAAAAGCATATTGATATTACTCCCGATGACACATTGGGAACGGTTTATTTCGAGAAGATTTTTCCATTGGGTATCGAAGCAACATTGGAAGCCATTGCCTTGGTTAAAGCCGGTAATCCTCCGCGTATTGTTCAAGACAGTTCATTGGCGACGTACGAGAGTTGGTGCCGCAAGGCAGATGCCGAAATTGATTGGTTTAAGTCATCTGCTGATGTTTACAACTTGATCCGGGGAACCAACCCACAGCCCGGTTCATGGACAACGCATGACGGCAATGAATTAAAGGTTTTCGATTGTGCAAAAGTCGAAGCATCTGGTAAGCCCGGGGAAGTTGTTGCCGTGTCTGATGAAGGAATTACCGTTGCCACAAAAGACGGTGGAATTTTGGTTAAACGCGTAAAGCCGCATGATGATAAAAAAATCACATCGGCAGACTACATCTCGAAAGTCAGCTTAACCGCTGGCGTCGTATTTGGATAAATATCGGACGTGTTGAAGCTATAAAAGCGAATATACCCCATTGAGAATGTCTGGACCTTATTTTGAGGTCTAGTTGAAACGAGTTCGGTGCACATTAGGGAGAACACCATGCCATTGAGTGATATTGAAATAGCCCGTGAAGCGAAAATGAAGCCTATCGGTGAGATTGCAAATAAATTAGACATCCCCCAGGATGCTCTTATTCAGTATGGTCCGGATAAGGCCAAATTGACTTTTGGTTTTATCAAAAAGCAAAACCGCAAGCCAGATGGAAAACTGATCCTTGTGACAGCAATTACGCCTACACCAGCTGGTGAAGGCAAAACCACAACGACAGTTGGTTTGGGTGACGGCTTAAATAAAATTGGTAAAAAAGCAGCGATCTGTATTCGCGAGCCATCACTAGGGCCGTGCTTTGGTATGAAAGGCGGCGCTGCTGGTGGCGGATATGCTCAAGTTGTGCCGATGGAAGATATCAACCTGCATTTCACAGGTGATTTCCATGCCATTGGTGTTGCGCATAACTTGATGTCTGCATTGATCGACAATCATATCTATTGGGGCAATAAACTTGAGATTGATTCGCGTCGCATAACTTGGAAACGCGTTATTGATATGAACGATCGTGCTTTACGCCAAGTGACTGCTAATTTGGGCGGCATCGCAAACGGCTTCCCACGTGAAGATGGTTTTGATATCACAGTGGCGTCTGAAATTATGGCGATCTTTTGTTTGGCAACAGACTTGAAAGATTTGACCAAGCGCATTGGTAACATCGTTATTGGCTATACACGCGAGCGGAAACCAATTTTGGCGAGGCAGTTAAAAGCTGACGGTCCAATTTCCGTATTACTTAAAGATGCTTTGATGCCTAATTTGGTTCAAACATTGGAAAACAACCCGGCCTTCATCCACGGCGGTCCGTTTGCCAATATCGCCCACGGTTGTAACTCTGTAATGGCAACAAAGACGGCGCTTAAATTAGCTGATTATGTGGTTACGGAAGCAGGCTTTGGTGCTGATTTAGGTGCTGAGAAATTCTTCGATATTAAATGTCGTAAAGCAGGCCTAACACCTGCGGCTACGGTTATTGTGGCAACCGTTCGTGCGCTTAAAATGCATGGTGGCGTTGCGAAAGACGCCCTTGGTAAAGAAAACGTCAAGGCCGTTAAAGATGGTTGTTCTAACTTGGCACGTCACATTAAAAATGTTAAATCGTTTGGTGTGCCCGTTGTTGTCGCCATCAATCAATTTTCTGCAGATACTTCAAAAGAATTGAAGATGGTTCGCGATACAGCCAAAAAATTGGGTGCTGAAGCGATTGTTGCATCTCATTGGGCCGATGGTTCCGAAGGAACGATTGAACTTGCTAAGCACGTTGTTAAATTGTGTGCTAAGAAATCTAAATTCAAAACATTATACCCAGACAGTATGCCATTGGTTAGCAAGATTGAAACCATTGCAAAGAAATTGTATGGCGCTAAAGAAGTGACCATCGATGGCAAAGCAATGACGATGCTTAAAGATTTCGAGAAGAATGGGTTTGGTAAATTCCCTGTATGTATGGCGAAAACCCAATACAGCTTTTCGACAGATCCAAATGCTAAAGGAGCACCCAGCGGGCATGCAATAAATGTCCGTGAAGTTCGGTTGTCTGCTGGAGCTGAGTTTATCGTGGTTGTTACCGGTGAAAT
>CALJEW010000255.1 GCA_938074585.1 uncultured Rhodospirillales bacterium
CGCTTCTCGATAATGCCATCGCGTTCCCATTCGGTAATCAGGCCAACAATCGGCTCGTCACATTGACTAAATTCTGTTGATCCCGCGCCTTTTATACCGGCCATGTTGCGGGCTGATTCAACAACAGCCATTTTCGCAAAATTTATGGCACCGCCACTATTTCAGAACGCCATCGCCATCGCTATGAAGTGAACGGCATTTATGGCGGCGCTTTGGCTAAAGCGGGGATGGTTATTTCAGCCAAATCACCCGATGGTTTATTACCCGAAATCGTCGAAATACCAGACCACCCTTGGTTTATTGGTGTTCAATTCCATCCTGAGTTAAAATCACGCCCCTTCGACCCGCACCCTTTGTTTACATCCTTCATTAACGCGGCTGTCGATCAATCACGATTGGTTTAATAATGACAACGATCAAACATGTGCAAGTTGGCGATATAACCATCGGCAACGACAAGCCCGTCACCATTTTTGCAGGTCCTTGCTCCATGGAAAGCCGTGGACACGCCATGGACATGGCCGGTGCATTAAAAGAAATATCGGACGAGTTAGGTTTTGGTTTGGTCTATAAATCATCATTTGACAAAGCCAACAGAACCAGTTTATCAAGCCCGCGCGGCATTGGAATTAATGAAGCACTTAAAATTTTTTCTGACATTAAATCTGAACTTGGCTGCCCGGTCTTAACTGATATCCATGAAGCTGGGCAATGCGCTGAAGTCGCAACGGTAGTCGACGTGCTTCAGATACCAGCCTTCTTGTGCCGCCAAACAGATTTATTGTTTGCTGCGGGTGCGTCTGGGGCTGCTATCAATGTCAAGAAAGGCCAGTTTTTGGCTCCTTGGGACATGGCTAACGTAGTCACCAAAATTGAAGGGACAGGAAACAAGCGGGTTATGGTTTGTGAACGTGGAGTCAGCTTTGGCTACAATACGCTCGTATCTGATATGCGCTCTTTGCCCATTTTGGCAAAAACTGGATGTCCCGTAGTCTTTGATGCCACCCATTCCGTCCAGCAACCAGGCGGGCAGGGGTCAACAAGCGGTGGGCAACGTGAATTTGCACCCGTATTAGCCCGCGCCGCCGTATCTGTAGGAGTTGCAGCGGTATTTATGGAAACCCATCAAGACCCAGACATAGCCCCTTCCGATGGCCCAAACATGATCCCCCTTGATCAAATCCGCTCGGTTATTCAAACCTTGATGGCATTCGATGCCATTGCTAAATCAATACCAGTAGATATATCGTAACTTTAAAAGTACATTATAAAACAATCCCATATTGACAATTAGGAGTGAACTATGAAGTACAATTATTTGGGACGTACAGGCATTGAAGTCTCTGAACTATGTTTTGGAACCATGTCTTTTGGTGGCGATTCTGACGCAACAGAATCTGCCAAAATGTACAAAGCTTGCCGCGACAGTGGGATCAATTTTTTCGATTGCGCAAATGGTTATAGTGGTGGAAGAGCCGAAGAAATTTTAGGTGGGCTCATTAAAATTGAGCGAGATGATATTATATTGACGAGCAAATGCTTCACCAGTATGAGCAAAGACCGCAATTCGGGCGGCGGCAATCGTCGCAATATTATAAAGTCGGTTGAAGATAGCCTAAAGCGCCTTGGCACAGACCGCATTGATATCCAGTTCATGCACCATTGGGATGACAACACCCCCCTTGAAGAAACATTACGCGCATTAGAGACTTTGGTGCAGAGCGGTAAAGTTTTGTATTTGGGTGCAAGTAATTATGCCGCTTGGCAAATTGCTAAAGCCTTAGGGATTTCAGAACGCCAAGGCTGGGCCCGGTTTGATGTTTTACAACCTATGTACTCTTTGGTTAAACGCCAAGCCGAAATAGAAATACTTTCTTTGGCCCAATCAGAAGAAATTGGCGTCATCACTTATAGCCCAGTCGGTGGTGGCTTATTGAGTGGGAAGTACGGCCCTAATAAACGCCCCAATAGCGGACGTATCGTCAGTAATTCTAAGTATGCGCAGCGTTATCATGATGACTGGTTGTTTGATACGGCGGAAGCTTTTACAGCACTTGCAGCAACAAAAGGTGTCCATCCTGTTAGCTTAGCCGTATCGTGGGTTGCTGCTCACCCGGACGTAACAAGCCCTATAATTGGTGCCCGAAGCGTCGAACAACTAGCTCCTTCTTTGGCTTCTGTAAACATCGATATGACACCTGACTTACGCGCAGAAATTTCAGCATTAAGCCCAACACCTGCACATGCAACGGATCGATCAGAATTATTGTTTGAGTAAGTGACCTTTTAATTAAAGATTACATACGACAAAACAAAAAGACATTAACTTGCTTGGTGATAAGCAAAACGTTATGAATTTCGCACTTTACACTTAAATCCTATCAGGAGACACATTCCATGACTGCAATTATTGACATTTTCGCCAGGGAAATTTTAGACAGCCGCGGCAACCCGACGGTAGAGGTTGATGTTACTTTGGAATCTGGCGTTGTTGGTCGTGCAGGGGTTCCATCTGGCGCATCCACCGGCGAACATGAAGCGGTTGAACTTCGCGATGGTGATAAAAGACGCTACGGCGGAAAAGGAGTGGAGCGGGCTTGCGAATCCGTAAATGGTGAGCTTTTCGAAGCACTTTCCGGCATGGATGCCGACGATCAAATCCAAATTGACCAAATCATGATTGATTTAGATGGCACTCCGAACAAAAGCCGCTTAGGTGCAAACGCGATTTTGGGTGTAAGTATTGCCGCGGCACGGGCAGCAGCTGATGACAACGGGTTGCCGCTTTATCGTTATATTGGTGGCGCATTTGCACACACCTTACCCGTCCCGATGATGAATATCATTAATGGCGGCGAACACGCCGACAACCCCATAGACATCCAAGAATTTATGATCATGCCAGTGGGCGCAGCATCCATTACCGATGCCGTTCGTATGGGGTCAGAAGTCTTTCATTCACTAAAAAGCGCGTTGAAGGATGCAGGACACAATACAAGCGTCGGCGACGAAGGGGGCTTTGCGCCGGGTTTAAGCAGCGCCGATGAAGCCCTTGGATTCATAATGAAAGCCACAGAATCGGCTGGATATAAACCGGGCGACGACATCATGTTGGCGCTTGATTGTGCGTCCAGTGAATATTTCAAAAATGGAAAGTATGAATTAGCCGGAGAAGGCAAATCATTAGACGCGGAAGGCAATGCCAAATATTTAGCTGATCTGGCTGCACGCTTTCCAATTATTTCCATCGAAGATGGCATGGACGAAAACGATTGGGACGGCTGGAAGGCTTTAACGCAAGAAATTGGCTATAAAGTTCAGCTGGTTGGCGATGATTTGTTTGTCACAAATCCAATCCGTTTAGCTGATGGAATCGCAAAAGGTATTGCCAATTCAATCCTTATCAAAGTCAATCAAATTGGCACCTTAACGGAGACCTTAAGAGCCGTCGAAATGGCTCATAAAGCATCCTACACATCGGTTATTTCACACCGTTCAGGCGAAACAGAAGATACGACAATTGCTGATATTGCCGTTGCAACGAACGCCGGACAAATTAAAACTGGTTCCCTTTCACGATCTGACAGATTAGCAAAATACAATCAGCTGCTCCGCATAGAAGAAGATTTAGGGCCATCCGCCGTTTATGCAGGACGTAGTATTTTAAAGAACTAATTATCTCTTTAATTGCTCATAAAAAAGCTGGGCAATTTGTACGGCTTTTCTTTTGCCATAAATCCGTTCCCTAACTGCTTGTTAATAATTTCAGCCCATTATGCAAAATGGGTTGGGACTGTGAAATGAGTTGGCAAAAGAAGGTTCGCGGTCTAAATGAGTATTTTTAAAGAAATGCGCAAGCGTGCGCGTCACGTAATTGGCCCAGTTCTTGGGGTTTCGACGTTAGCCTACTTTGGTTTCCACGCCGTTCAAGGGGACCGAGGATTGTTGGCATGGTGGAAATTACGCCAACATATTGAGATCGCAAGTGTCCGTTTAAATAAAGTTACTAAAGAACGACAGAAATTGGAGCAGCGGGTACGTTTACTTCATCCAGAAAGTCTTGATCCGGATATGCTCGAGGAACGTGCTCGGATCATGCTGAATTATGGTCATGTTGACGACATAGTTGCCCTTGACCAGAAAAGGAGAAAGTAATGGCTAGTTTAGTAAATAAATTAAAACCACCGTTTTATGTCGCAATCATAAATGACGGAGAAAACATTAAAACGTTTAACGATGAAGTATCACCGACCGATGAAATGGTTTCTATTGCACCACATCAGCCCGGGTTTTTAGGGCTCGAGACGACGTGGGATAAACAAGGGAGGTGGGTAACCGCTTCTTATTGGGCTGATATTGATTCAGAGAAAGCTTGGGAACACAAAGGGGACAATCGGATTCGTGAACAATTTGGTGGGCGAGCTTTGAAAGAAACTTGCGCTATTCGTGTCTCACAAATTAATTATAAAATTAGATCAATCAAAGAATTACGCGCAGGTATCCTGGCGATCCCCAAAAGCTCAATGTCAGCGTCCATTGGCGCGCTTGTTTTTAGTGCATTCCCAATGATTGCCGAGTTGCTGGGACGTGAATCCGTTCGATAATTTAAAAATGCCTCAGTTCTTCGCCATCCTATAAGCAACAGTAAAGTAAGGCGGGGACACAAGGCTGTATTTAGAAGCCATCGCTACTTTGGTTTCAGCAGCAACCCTGCGAGCATCCTTTTTACTTTTCACATCTGATATTAATACAGATGGAAACCATATAAAAATATCGTAATGGTCGACCATCAAAGCCAAAGATGTATTTATACAATCAACAATAGATTTATTACCTTACCGGATAAAACTAGAAGATTGTTTAGGTCAATCTAGGTGTTTATGGCTTTGGTTAAACCATCTCGATGAAGCTGATATAAAACATGCAATAAAGACCGCATAATTTAGTTTTTTTTAAAATTCAATATTAATTAACTGCATAAATGTTAATTAATACATAAATATGCATTTTTACCCCTTTAACGGACCGATA
>CALJEW010000256.1 GCA_938074585.1 uncultured Rhodospirillales bacterium
CTGATCAACATCGGTACCTTTAATCACAGCCACATGGTATGCTAGTAGCTGTACGGGGATTGTATATAAAATAGGTGCGACGAAAGGGTCTACAGTCGGTAGGGTGATTGTTTGAGCTTTCTGGTCATCAATGCGAGCCGCACCTTGTTCATCAGACAAGAAAATTAATCGCCCACCACGTGCCATTACTTGTTCGATGTTTGATATTGTTTTATCTAATAAATGGTCCGTTGGAGCTATCACAATAACCGGCATATCTTCATCAATAAGGGCAATTGGCCCATGTTTCATTTCCCCCGCCGCATATCCTTCGGCATGGATATACGAAATCTCTTTGAGTTTTAGCGCCCCTTCTAAAGCGACGGCGTAGCTGGTTCCTCGGCCTAAATACAGGGCATCGCGTGATTCATAAATACTGTTGGCAATTTCGGCTATACGCTCATCATGATTTAAAATCTCAGCCGCGCGGGCCGGAATTTCAGTTAAGGCATTTGTTAAGTGGGCTTGTTCTTCATCTGTGATCATGTCTCGGGCTTTCGCCAATGCAACACAAAAACAGGCCAAAACAGTCAATTGAGTGGTTAAGGCCTTTGTAGAAGCAACACCAATTTCTGGCCCTGCATTTGAATGAAATACAGCATCTGATTCACGTGCGATAGCGCTTTCAGGCGAATTAACGACGGATAAAATATGCTGGTTTTGAGATTTTGCATATCGCAGTGCTGCCAACGTATCGATGGTTTCTCCCGATTGAGATATAAATAAAGCCGCGCCGCCTTCTTCCATAACAGATTCTCGGTAGCGGAATTCTGATGCGATATCGACCTCAACAGAAATCCGAGCAATTTGTTCTAACCAGTATTTGGCGATCAAACAGGCGATATAAGAAGAGCCACAAGCGATCAGGGTCATTTTTTTGATCGACGCTAAATCAAAATTTAAGGCTGGCAACGTAACTGTACGGGTGGTTGGATTGATGTAACTATGTAGGGTATCACCGATAACTTGGGGCTGTTCGTAAATTTCCTTGAGCATGAAATGGCGATACTCGCCTTTACCAATGGCAGCCCCAGATAAGGCGCTGGTTTTAATTTCGCGCTCTACTTCGTTGTCTTCGGCGTCAAATATATGAATATAATCTGATGTAATAACGGCCCAATCGCCATCGTCTAAGTATATGATTTTTTGAGTTAGGGGGGCCAATGCAATAGCGTCAGAACCTAAATAACTTTCGCCATCACCAATACCAATTGCCAGCGGGCTGCCCTTGCGAGCTGCAATCATTAGGTTTTCTTCTCCAGCAAAAATCACACCCAGTGCAAATGCGCCAGTTAATCTTTTTAAGACGGAGCCTGTCGCATCAATAGGAGATTTTCCAGCCATTAGTTGTTGATCGATTAAATGAACAATAATTTCTGTGTCTGTATCGGAGGCAAGATTGCAACCTGCTTGGACGAGCTCTTTGCGGAGTTCTTGAAAGTTTTCAATGATTCCATTGTGAACGATAGCAACGCGTTCGGTTGAATGGGGGTGTGCGTTTTCTTCGTTTGGTACGCCATGGGTCGCCCAGCGGGTATGGCCAATTCCGGTGCGTCCTTGGATTGGTAATTCTGATATACGGGTAACCAGATTTTTGATCTTACCTTCGGCCCGACGGCGTTCAATCTGGCCGTTATGCAAAGTAGCAATTCCTGCGGAATCGTAGCCCCGGTATTCTAAACGTTTGAGGCCATCGACCAGCGTTTCAGATGCTTGTTCTTTGCCGATGATACCAATGATACCGCACATGGATCGAATTCCTTTGGGGTTATTTGTTCTTGAGCTTTGCGCGTTCTTTTTGCGCGGCTTTTAATTTGCGATATGACGTTGCAAAGTCGTTACTGGTTTTTTGAGATGCCCGTGTGATAGCTAAGGCATTGTCCGGGACAGCTTTTGTGATTGTGCTCCCTGCACCAACAATTGCGCCATCGCCAACCTTAACAGGGGCAACAAGCGCTGTATTTGAGCCAATAAAAGCGCCAGAACCAATGTCCGTATGAGATTTTTTGTAGCCATCGTAATTACAGGTAATTGTACCCGCACCGATATTGGCTTTTGCGCCAACACGGGCATCACCAACATATGAGAGATGGTTGGCTTTAGCACCGGCTTCAAAAATCGCGTTTTTGACTTCAACAAAATTACCGATTTTTGCATCAACACCGATTTGAGCGCCGGGACGCAAACGGGCATACGGTCCAATGACGGCTCCTGATGAAACGTGTGCGCCTTCTAAGTGGGAATAGGCACGAATAAGAGCGTTATCATCGATTGTCACGCCGGGGGCTATCACAACAAAGGGCTCGATCACAACGTCTGATCCTATTTTGGTATCGAATGACAAATGAACGGATTTGGGGTCTATTAGTGTGGCTCCATTTGTCAGAGCGTTTTGGCGTAAGCGCGTTTGGAGTGCGGCTTCCGCATCGGCCAGGTCGGCGCGGGTATCAACACCAATAAATTCGTTTGCATCGCCTTCAACATAAGCACACGTGCGGCCCAGCTTGCGGGCAATGGCAACAATGTCGGTTAAGTAATATTCACTTTTGGTATTGTCGTTGGTGATTTCAGATGTTAAAGCTGGTAAAACGGAACGATCAATTGCCATGATGCCAGAATTACATAAATTAAGGGCAAGCGTTTCAGCATCCGCTTCTTTGGCTTCGATAATAGCGCTCAGCTGATCCTTATCGTCGGCAATCAAGCGACCATAAGCGCCGGGATCATCAGGTCGGAAGCCCAAAACCACAACAGCCGGGTTATCGGCCTGTTCTCGGCGAGCAATCATGCGCAAAATTGTATCCGATTGAATTAAAGGGTCTGCACCAAACAGCACCAAAACATGACCATCTTTATCTGTAATATGATCAAGAGCTGATTTGACCGCATCTCCGGTACCAGACTGAGATGCTTGCACAACCGTCGGAAAGGGCGAAACGGCTTTGGCTACAATTTCCATGTCCGGCCCAATGACAACCGTCAGGTCTTCAATGCCTGCTTGCGATAAGGTATCTGTGACATGATTAACCAGGGGTTTCCCTGCAATTTTATGCATGACTTTGGGCAGGTTGGACCGCATACGCGTACCAAGCCCTGCGGCAAGAACGATGGCACTAACGCCGAATTGAGAATTTGTCTTGGTCATTGGGAAACGTTTGGTTAAACA
>CALJEW010000257.1 GCA_938074585.1 uncultured Rhodospirillales bacterium
TAAAATCGGATGACCCTCTGGCAGACCCTCGTATTATTCCTAATTATTTGAGCACGGAACTAGACCAGAAAACGTTGGTGGCAGGTGTTAAGATGCTTCGTGATATTTATCAACAACCGGCTTTTAAATCACTTTACGATAAGGAAATGGTCCCCGGTTCAAGTGCTGCCAGCGATGAAGATATATTAAATTTCGCTCGCAATTATGGCGGAACTGTATTCCATCCATCCGGAACTTGTCGAGCTGGTGATGACACTGAATCGGTGGTTGATCCAGACCTTAAAGTACGAGGTGTTCAAAGGTTGCGGGTTATAGATGCTTCCGTCATGCCAAAAATTCCATCCGGAAATATTAATGCGGCAACACTAATGATTGGTGAGCGAGGCGCAGAAAAAATAATCAAAAGCGCGCAAAGCTAATACAAAAAATAACTTCAAAGGAAAAAATGATGGCACGACGTAAAGGTGGCGACCTGATTGCAGAGTTTTTAGTAAAAGAGGAAATTCCTTATGTATTTGGCATCTGTGGCCACGGGAATGTAGGCCTTTTGGATTCTCTTTATGATGTAAAAGACAAAGTAAAACTCGTGTCACCAAGACACGAACAGACAGCGGCTCACATGGCGGACGGGTTTTTCAGGGTTAGTCACAAACCGGCAGCAACACTGACGTCAACTGGCCCAGGTTCTGCAAATTTGATAATGGGTCTCGCCGTCGCTCAGACTGACTCGTCAGCGATTTTCTCAATTACCGCAAACGTTCCCACTTCACAGTTTAATCGCGGACCGTTTCAAGAACTTAACCGGCATCATCAGGCGGATTTTAATAATGTGATCAAACCGGTAGTGAAACGGAGCTTTCAACCAACTCGCGTCGAGATGCTACCTTTAGCCATGCGCCAGGCGGCAACGACCATGACCAGTGGACGTCCCGGCCCTGTAAATTTGGATGTTCCATATAATTTGTTCATGGAAAGTGGAGAAGTTGATGAAGAGCCAGCATGGAACGGCTTTAACAGCCGTCGAAGCGGTGCCAGTCAAGAAGCAGTTTGCCAAGTCGTAGACAGAATCTTAGCAGCACAACGCCCCACTTTGTTTATCGGTCACGGTGTTACTTTATCAGAAGCTGGGGATGAATTAACAGATTTGTCCCATCAGCTTTCCATTCCCGTAATCAGCTCTCCAAATGGTATGGGTTGCCTAGATATGAGCGATGAAATGTCGCTTGGCTTCATTGGACGAAATGGGGCCTATGCAGCGAATCAGGCTGGCCGTCATGCCGATCTGGTACTGGCCATTGGCGCACGCTTTGATGATCGGTCTTCTTCTTCATGGGTGCCCGGTTATTCATGGAATTTCCCAGACACAAAACTTATTCATGTCGATATTGATAACGATGAGCTGGGGCGTAATTACGGTCCGGACCTGAGCGTATTAGCCGATGCGAAAGCCTTTTTACAACAAATCCTTGCCGAATTGGAGCAGCGGTCCGTTGGTCGAAAACCTCGACTAGAGGCGTGGCATCAGGACATCAAAACCTGGAAACAGGAATGGGCGATGTTTGTAAAACCTGGGTTCGAGACACATAGTAATCCAATCCGGCCTGAACGAATTGTTGCGGATTGTCGAGCCGTTCTTCCTGACAATGCTATTATTTCTCTAGATTCAGGCATACATCACAATTGGTTCATGCAGTTTTGGGAAGCACGCCAACCGCAAACGATGCTAAATACTTGGGGGTATTCGGGAATGGGATTTGGGCCAAGTTCTATTCTGGGTGCAAAATTAGCAGCACCTGACCGACCCTGCGTTGCCATCTGTGGTGATGGAGGTTTTACTATGGTGCCGCATGTCCTCTGTACAGCCGTTGAATACAACATCGCCGTTATTTGGGTGGTCTGGAATAACTTTGCCTGGGCCGCTATCCGCGATTTACAGTATGCCTATTTTGATGGCCGTGAAATTGGTACGGCATTCTATCATGGTGAGGAACAAGAGCCTTATAACCCAGACTTTGCGGCTTGGGCGCGTGCAGCAGGAGTATCTGCTCACACCGTTACCCGGTCTCAGGATTTTGCAGGCGTTCTAGCTGAAGCGATTGCTTCAAACAAGCCTGCCCTCATAGATGTTCATGTGGATGCCAATATTCGTCCGCCTGGAACTGGGGCGTGGTCCTTACCTCCCATTCCCCCTAAAGAGCCTATTTTTGGTGAACCCTGGCGACCAGTGAAAACGGATTAAGTTTTAACATAGGTCTCCACTATTAGTGCCATTTTCCTAAAGACCAGGCCAGTTCAGACGTGATTGGAAATCATTTAATCTTTGTTTCTTGCTTATTTCACGTTTCAGCAATGTGATTGCTTTGTAAATCATCACATCAGACGGGTTTCTCCCTAGAGTTTTTTGGCGGCACTTCTACCCATGCGCTCTAACTGAACAAGGCTGCTCATGTATAACCAATGATAAAAATTTGTTATATAGGCGCCTAAAAAAACGAGGCGCGCTATCGGATGAGGTCGCTATAATAGCTGAAACGATATTTTCAATGATCAAAAAGTTTTGGAAACGCCGTTCGCCTCATACTATCTTCAATGTTGCTGTGGTATTATGTATGTCAAAGACGAATGAAAAATCTAATATGGTATCTGATATCCAAATCACCCGCTTTGAGTGAGAACCCTAGGCTTTAACCCAATAGCATCTTTCCGAAGCATTGAAATTAATGAATGAGTTTAGGTTTGTGATTTTGCGAGACATTATAGAAACTTCACATTTAAACCAACTACAATCCCTATATGACGTTTAAATAACAGCACTATTCAAAGAACGCTGGAAATAAATCACTATCTAATTTATCACCCACGGATAACCTGCAGTTTTCCATATCAGGGAAAGGCGGCGACATGACCCCTTTACGGATTACATAACGCGCATCATCCCCGACCCAGCGCCATGCTATTGCCCGGCGGCGAGTTGTTTCTAAGCCATTGCCCGGTGCGCCATGGACCGTGCGGAAATGAAAAGCAACGCAATCACCTGGTTCCAAATCAAACGACACTATTTTATGTTGATCCCGATCCGCCTCAATATCAGGCATTGCCTCAAACCCATCATCGTCCTGATCGTAGTCTTGGCCAACAAACTTTTTAGGCCGGAACCATCGGCCCCATTTGTGTGACCCGGCAATAAATTCGACACCCCATTGTTTGGGTACAGGATCAAGCGGCATCCAAAGGCTGACGCTGTCATCCCCATCAACGCAATAATATGGCTGATCATGGTGCCATGGAGTTGCCTCAAGAGTACCCGGTTCTTTAACAACAACGTGTTCATGAAAAAAGTTAGCTTGTTTGGTGCCCATTAAAGTTCTGGCATAGACGCTGATTGGTGAATTTTTGACAAAATCTTCGTATTCATCAATTCGCTGCCAGTTACAATAATCACCAAAGAAATGTCCCACCCCACCGTCTCCAGTATAGCTCCGAGTATAAGGGCCGGGCGTATCTATATTGTATTTTAAACCGGTACATAATTTATCAATCCATTCGGGCGCGAAAGCAGCCCGCAATACAACTGCACCGTCGCGATTGAAGTTTTCAATTATTTTCCGGTCAATTTCCAAAATACAGCCACCTTATCTTTCTATTATTACCCTTAGAAAATAGAATATTTTCTTCCCGCGCAAAGCTCCCCATCTCTGGCAGCATTACAATATTTGGGAGTTAAAGTAAAATTTGCTGTTTGGATCATGGATATTGTGTCTAATAGCCGTTTCTAAATCACTCCACTGATCTATCTAAAAGATTTTCAAGGCGTATTTAGCAATCAGCTCTCACTGTTTACTATAAGGCAGCAAACACTATTT
>CALJEW010000258.1 GCA_938074585.1 uncultured Rhodospirillales bacterium
TAATAAATCGATGTTTTGGATTCACCCTGACAGGATCAGCTGCTCGCCGAGCTATAGCTCCAGCTACAAAATACTCGATTAGACGATCTTGTTTTGTTTTGCTTAATTGGCTCTTTCTCATACTGCCCATAATAAGACACAAACCGTGTTAGATGGGGCAACGCCAGCATCTTAATTCAGAGATGCAGCTCACGAAAATGTAATTCGCAGTAACTTGTTGATGAATGAAGATTGGTTATACTTAAATTATGACAGATATTTTAATCATTGAAGATGTTGCAATTGTGCGTTAAATTTATGTATTGGCACGAATGCGGCCATATTTCAGGTGTTTGATGCTGAAAGTGGAGACCACGCAGTTCGTTTATTGCAGCAACACTCCCCAAACGTGATTCTAACCGATTTGGTTATGGACGGAGGCGAAGGAGTTAAATCAAATATGAAAATCCGAAAAATAAATCCAACCGTCCATACTATTACAATGTCAGGCAACCCTAAATATTTAAAAATTAGTTGTAATCTGGGTACTGACAGCATGCTATTAAAACCATTTCGGATGCCACAATTGATCTGTGTTATAGAACAAGGGTGCCGCTAGTGAACAAAGAAACCCGGGCTGATGCTTTGATAGGGCTAGACGGTTGGTCCAATACCGAAGATCGTGATGCCATCCAGAAAACATTTACGTTCAAAAATTTTAATCAAGCCTTTAGCTTTATGACACGCGTCGCTATGGAGGCGGAAAAAACCAACCACCACCCAGAATGGTTCAACGTTTATAACCGTGTAGACGTGACCTTAAGCACGCATGATGCGGGCGGTATTACCGAAAAAGACATCAAGTTAGCGCAGTTTATGGAAATGATCGCTTAGGGGCTGGGCTCTTGATTTTATTTAGGCGACAAGCGAAGAGCATCATCCAAGCGCATAACTTCACCGTTCAGCATAACGTTATCTGCCATATGCATAATGAGTTTTGCGTATTCAGCTGGATCGCCTAAACGGGGCGGAAACGGGACTAATTCACGCAAATTTTCTTGAACTTCGTCTGGTTAACCAAATAGCATGGGGGTGCCAATTAATCCCGGCGGAATAGCTAAAATACGTATCCCTGCTTTGGCGAGTTCGCGTGCTGCAGGTAATATCATAGCAGCAACGCCGTCCTTTGTTGCTGCTGAATAAGCCGCTTGGCCAATTTGCCCTTCAAAAGCCACGATGGAAGCGTAGTTAACGATAAGCCCGCGTTCCCCTGTCTAAAGGGCTTCAAGGGTTTGAATATCGGCCGCTGCTAGGCGCATGATATTAAAGGTACCGATCAGATTGATCTGAATGGCGCGGGTAAAGCTTTCTAAATCATGGGGGCTATTACGCCCTACGATTCTGGCACTTGTTGTAATTCCAGCACAATTAACAACATTTCTGTCGGCGCCATGCAAATCGCGGGCGTCTTGGAATGCGGCTTCTACATTTAGTCCGTCGGATACATCGCATTGGATAGCAACGCCGCCAATTTCGCTTCCAACTTCGGCAGAAGCAGTCAAATTTATATCTAGAAGTGCTACTCTTGCACCGGCTTTGGCTAAAGCCCGTGCCGTAGCTGCATTCGTGACAAGAGCTGATATTCTGTTCACATCTATTTTAGTCACTCCTGTTTTTTATAAAACTGAAGCGCTATTTTACACAAAGTATGGCATAGGTTGGTAAAGACTGCGAAAGGCGATGGTTTTTTTGTAGGCTTGAACGATAGGGCTTTGCTCCTCATAATACTTTAAATTCTATACATGTAAGCATTGGAGTTAACACCTGTGAGCCAGCCTCTTTGGACTCCTAGTCCTGAACGCATTGAACAAACAAATGTCACCTCGTTGATCAATAAAATCAACGCAGATTGGGACGTCTCTTTAACCAATTCAGTATATCTCCATCAATTTTCTGTGACAGAAATGGAAAAATTCTGGCGCAGCTTAATTGAATACGCTGAACTGAACGGAGAAACATGGAACGGACCAGAATTGGTTGATCGGAACAAATTACCTGGAGCTAAATGGTTCCCCGAAGCACGCTTTAATTACGCCGAAAACATATTAAAACGACGCGATGATGCCGATGCTTTTGTCTTTTGGGGTGAAGATAAGGTCAAACGCCGCATGAGCTTTAAGACTTTGTATGATCAAGTATCATCGATTTCTCAAGCGCTTAAGGGGATGGGCGTTGGGCCGGGCGATAAAGTGGCTGGTTATTTGCCTAATTTACCGGAAACGATCATTGCGACTTTGGCTGCAGCCAGTTTAGGCGCTGCTTGGTCATCGTGCTCGCCTGACTTTGGCGCACAAGGCGTATTGGACCGATTTAGCCAAATTAAGCCAAAAGTTGTTTTTTGCGCTAATGGATATCATTACAACGGCAAAACCCATCACAGCTTGGGAAAAGTAGAAGAAATTGTTATCCAACTTCCCAGTGTAGAGCATGTGGTTGTGATTGAATATTTAGACGGTGCGCCAGATCTGTCTGGCTTAAAAAATGCACAGCACTGGGGCGATGTGATAGCTAATCACGCCCCGAATGAAATAGAGTTCGCGCAATTACCGTTCGATCAACCGCTGTACATAATGTTTTCATCTGGAACCACAGGTGCTCCGAAATGCATTATTCATTCCGCTGGGGGCAGCTTGTTAAAGCATGCATCCGAGCATTTATTACATTGTAATATTAAGCGTGATGATCGGATATTTTTCTTTTCCACTTGTGGCTGGATGATGTGGAATTGGTTGGTTAGCAGTTTAGCATGGGGGGCGACCGTCTTGTTGTATGACGGTTCGCCGTTTTACCCGAGCCCGAATATTTTATTTGATTATGTAGACGCTGAAAACATGACGTTGTTTGGTACGTCGGCTAAATTTATAGACGCTTTATCAAAAAACGGCTTTCGCCCTATGGATACCCACGATTTGGGCTCTGTCAAAATCATGTGCTCAACCGGATCTACGCTAGCACCAGAAGGCTTTGATTATGTCTACGGTGCGATCAAAAAAAATGTCCATTTGGTGTCTTTTACGGGCGGCACAGATATTATGGGCTGCTTTATGTCTGGGGATCCAACCAAGCCTGTTTGGCGGGGCGAATTGCAACAAGCCGTTTATGGCATGGATGTTGATGTTTTTGATGACATTGGAAAATCAATTCAAGGAGAAAAAGGTGAGCTGGTTTGTAAGCAACCGTTCCCAACGGTTCCCCTTGGTTTTTTAGGCGATCCCGACGGCAGTAGATATCATGATGCATATTTTGCTGTTTATGATAATATTTGGTGTCAGGGTGATTTTGTCGAACACACAGAGCACGGCGGATATATCATGTTTGGCCGTTCTGATGCGACATTGAACCCGGGCGGCGTTCGGATTGGTACCGCTGAAATATACCGCCAAGTTGAGCGCTTAGACGAAGTAAAAGAAGGCATAGTCATTGGCCAAAGCTGGGATGACGATGTTCGGGTTGTGCTGTTTGTGGTTTTAAGTGCGGAACTTATATTAGATGATAAATTGACCAAAAAAATTCAAAATCAGGTCCGTGCTAATTGTACTCCGCGACACGTTCCAGCAAAAATCTTACAAGTTGAAGATATTCCGCGAACAAAATCTGGAAAAATCACAGAACTTGCTGTGCGCGATGTCGTTCACGGGAGGGTTGTTAAAAATGTAGAAGCATTAGCTAATCCAGAGGCTTTAGCCTTTTATGAAGGACGGGTCGAACTCATTACATAATGGGCAATGTCAATGCGACCTGGGATCAAGCCCCGCCCCGCCGTTGCGGGATCAAGCTTATTGCGCTTGTTGCCATGTTGCAGCAAATTCAAATAGGGCGTTCCGCCCGTGTGTGTTCGTCCGATTAGGTGTGCCGATAAAGGCTTTCATAACTAAATTTTTTTGCCGTCTTCGTGGTTGCACGCACCGTAGATTTTCTGATGGCTCCACTGTTTGTCGCGCAGTAATGTTTCTGCCCGTACGATGAGGCAAGGTGTCATCATACGCGCCACACCCTTCCTTGCTAAGCCTTTTTGCATCGCAAAGTGGTGCGTCTGTAATAACCGATAGCCGTGAAAACCCCTGTTATGCCCAAGTTTACGGCTAATTGTGCCTTGGTTGACACCGATATCAACGGCAACTCCCGATTGCGTCACCCCTTTATTATTAAGAGCATAAACCGGGCATTGTTGGCTTCGGGTCAGATGGTGGTAAGTTGTTAGCGTTTGTGGACCTCCTTTGTAAAAAATCCTGGATAACCTCATCTGGCCTAAATAACTCTTAAGTTATGCACTTGGCTGTTGTATCTGCGTTTAATAGGAAACTCCTATATTTATTATTACACAACGGTATCTTAATCTATGGTCAATTGCCTCTATATTTTTCATCTTGCTGGATTTGACCGATGGCATGTTGCATGGAATACTAGTAAAAAGTTTTATAGGGGGTACCAACATGAAACCAAGAATTGTTAGGGCCAACGAAGGCACTACCAAAACGGCATCGTTAGAAATGTTTGTTGGCCACGTTTTGCACGACCAAGTGTTTGTTCCCGAAGATCCATCACGGCTGCGGGTTAGCCGCGTGACGTTTACACCAGGCGGTAGAACCAATTGGCACACCCATGCGGTTGGTCAAGTTCTGTATGTCATATCGGGTACCGGGCGATATCAGCTGGATGGTGAAACGGTTGAAGAAATTCGGGCCGGCGATACAGTCATCGTCCCCCCCAATACCCGCCATTGGCATGGCGCTGCACCCGATCAAATGATGTGCCATTTGGCGCTTTCTGAAAACGATGATGAAGGCGCTGCAGCAGAATGGTTAGAGCCCGTTTCAGAAACAGATTACACAGCTCCTATCGCTTGATTTAACTGGCCGCTAACTTACGAGCATCCAAAATAGCTTCAGCCCAAAGGGTGGGGCGTTCTTGGGGCAAGTTGTGCCCGGCTTGTGCGAATACTCTGTGTTCATGGAGGCCTTCAAAGCGGTTCACGTGATGGGCTGTGCCCACATTGACACCATCCGCATCCCCATCGATGCTGATCGTAGGCACGCTGATTTTGGGTTGCTGTGCGAGCCGCTCTTCTATTCCAGCAACAGCTGGGTCTCCTGCTACCAAGCCATAGCGATGCCTATACGAGTGGATCACAACGTCGACAAAATCGGGATTGTCAAAAGAGGATGCGGAGGCTTCGAACGTGGTTTTGTCAAAGTCCCACTTTAGGGACCACATTTCCCATAGCTGCAAAGCAATACCGCGTCGGTCTTTGGTTAAGCCTTGGCGTCCCCGTTCGGAGTGAAAATAATATTGGTACCAAAGGGATGCTTCTTCGGTGGCCGAGATGGGCACCATGGCATCTGCAATGTTTTGAATATTGTATGAATTCCCTGATATCAATGCGACAACGCGTTCCGGCCATAAGGCGGAAACAACACACGCTGCCCGCCCGCCCCAATCATAACCGCCGATAATGGCTCGGTTGATTTTTAATGCGTCCATCAATGCCAATAAATCAGCCCCTAGTGCCGCTTGTTCGCCTGATCTGGGAGTGTCAGTTGATAAAAATCGGGTCGGGCCATATCCCCGTAAATACGGAACAATCACGCGCGCCCCAGCGTCTGCTAAAATAGGTGTGACATGTTCATAAGCGTTTACGTCATAGGGAAAACCGTGCCCCATAATGCAAGGCCAACCGTCTTTGGGGCCATCGTCTAGATACGCAATTTCGAGAACCCCAGCTTCTATTGATTTTAATCCCATACCCACAGCCTTTACTGTTTATTGATCCGCTGCTTCAGCGAGCAACCAGTCGCGAAGGAGTTTTACTTTTGGATGTTCCGCTGCAGCCATGGGTGAAACAATCCAGTAGGCGTAATTTGCCGGTAAGGAGAAATCCAAAACCTTGACCAAGCGCCCTTGTTCTAATTCATCTGCGACCAAAACACTACGGCCCAAGGCAACGCCTTCACCAAACACCGCCGCTTGATAAACCAAGTTCGAGTGCATGAAGCCGGGGCCCCGCAACGGGTCGACTTTTGTTGCCCCAACAGCCATCAACCACATGCGCCAATCTTCACGCATATCATCATGCAGCAATGTAAAGTTCTGCAAGTCGTCTGGGGTGTTAAGTTTGTGTTCACCGCCCAAAATTGTTGGACTGCAAACTGGAAAAATTTCTTCGGTCATTAAGTGAGTAACGTGCACGCCTGGCCAATCGCCACGGCCGTAGCGGATGCCTAAATCAATACCAACGCGGGCGTAATCGATCAGCTCGTCTGATGTTGAAACGCGCACATCTATATCTGGATAGGCGCGCCTGAACCGGCCCAAGCGGGGCACCAACCAATTGGCTGCCAATGAGTCCATCGTTGCAATATTTAGCATTCCAATTTGTTGATGGCGGTGCAATCGGTCCGTAGTGACCATAATCAAATCAAGTGCTTCGCTCATGGCGGGAAATAAAATTTGCCCTTCATCGGTTAACATCAAAGATCGATTTAGACGCCGAAACAGGGGCATGCCCAAAAACTCTTCAAGCGTTTTGATTTGATGGCTAATGGCAGCTTGGGTCACAAATAGCTCATCAGC
>CALJEW010000259.1 GCA_938074585.1 uncultured Rhodospirillales bacterium
TTAACATATAAAGCACGTCTTCGGTCGCAACGTTACCAGATGCACCTTTTGCATAGGGACAGCCACCCAAACCGGCAACAGAACTATCCACTACCGAAATACCTTGTTGTAAAACGGCGTGAATATTGGCTAAGGCCTGACCGTAGGTATCATGAAAATGAACAGCAATCTTATCCATTGAAATGGCAGCCCCAACTTCATTAACAAGGGCTTGCGCTTTTGCAGGTGTCCCACATCCAATTGTATCGCCTAAGGATACTTCATAACAGCCTCCATCCATTAAACGAGCTGACAATTCAGCCACAACGGCGGTTGAAATTTCACCTTCATAAGGGCAACCTAAAACACACGAGACATATCCCCGAACAGAAATTCCAGTTTTTAGCGCCACATCACACAAAGGCAAGAACCGTTCGATGCTTTCAGCAATAGTACAGTTGGTATTCTTTTTCGAAAAAGACTCAGACCCAGCAACAAAGACAGCGATCTCTTCAACGCCTGCCGCCATGGCAGCTTCAAGCCCCTTCATATTTGGTGTCAAAGCCGAATAAACAACACCTGGTTTTTTTTCAATGGCAGCAAATACGTCTGCTCCATCTGCCATCTGCGGCACCCATTTAGGCGAAACGAACGCGCCAGCCTCAATCATCGATAACCCGCAATCTGCAAGCTTATGAATAAGCGATACTTTAGTTTCCGTTGGAACAAAACCCAACTCGTTTTGCAAACCATCGCGCGGGCCAACCTCAACAATTTTTACAAACTTAGGGTATCCCATCATTCAGGCTCCATTTCCAAAACGTCCATCCCATCGTCAATTTGATCACCGAGGCTAACATGAACGGTGGCAATAATTCCATCGCGTGCCGCGCGGATCGAGTGTTCCATTTTCATAGCTTCTAAAACAACCAACACATCACCGGCCTCAACCTGCTCACCATTAATTACATTCACCGCCGTAATTTTCCCAGGCATGGGGGCTGCAAACGGATTGCCTTGAGTGTTGCTTGATCCGGCGGCATCCAAAGGATCAACTACGGATACGGAAACAGGCCCACCCAAACCAAAAACAATGATCTCAGAACCGTTTTCAATAAGTCGTGGCGATGCTGTTTCATCGATCACAACCTTGTCGCCCTCAATTTCATAAAAAAAGTCTGTTGCGCTAGAATGTTCAGTCACTTGAAAAATATCATTCGCTAAGGCAAGTCGAACGGATGTACTTTGATGCTTACCCAATCGCCAGCCATCGCATTCAGCCCAAGGAGAATACGGATCAGCCGAGCCCATTGCGCGTTCAATACTTTCATACGCGCCGACAGCAATCACATTTTGTGCTACAATGGCTAAAGCTTGATGCTTTTGTGATTTGGGAAGCGCATAATCATCTTCGCTCAAACCATCGATATAAGATGTATCTGCAACACCATCAACAAATGGTTCTGCATTTAAAAGTTTGAGTAAAAATCTTAAATTTTGACCTGGCCCAACAATTTCAATTTCTGTTAATGCATCAGTTAAAGCGGCAATTGCTTGATTGCGTGTTTCCCCACAGCCAATAATTTTTGCAATCATTGGGTCGTAATGGGGAGAAACAACATCGCCGTCTTCAACGCTAGTATCTATTCGGCAATGTTCGTTTTCTGCAGGCCATTTTAAATGTTCAATTACACCTGGCGCTGGCATGAAATTATTTTCAGGCTCTTCTGCGTACAAGCGAACTTCAACCGCATGGCCTTTGAGTTTGATTTCGGATTGCTTTAATGGAAGCGCTTCCCCATTAGCGACACGGATTTGCCACTCGACAAAATCGAGCCCAGTAATATATTCGCTAACCGGATGCTCTACCTGCAGGCGGGTATTCATTTCCATAAAGTAAAATGAATTATCCTGGGCTAAAAGAAACTCAATCGTTCCCGCCCCTTCATACGCAACAGCAATTGCAGCGGCAATTGCAGCCGCGCCCATTTGTTCACGCAGCTCTGTTGTCATGCCCGGTGCGGGTGCTTCTTCAACAACTTTTTGGTGACGCCTTTGCAGCGAACAGTCGCGCTCAAATAAATGAACCGCATTGCCATGGGTGTCCATAAAAATTTGAACTTCGATGTGACGGGTTTGAGTTAGATAACGTTCGATCAATAACCGGTCATCACCGAACGATGATGCGGCTTCACGCTTTGCACTATCAATAGCAGCACTTAATTCAGTTTCCGAATGGACAATCCGCATCCCTTTTCCGCCACCCCCCAGTACTGCTTTCAGCAAAATGGGATAACCGACATCAGCCGCTTCTTTCGTCAAAATCGCTAGCGATTGATCTATCCCATAATACCCTGGAATAATTGGAACGTTTGCTTTTGCCATCAACGCTTTAGCGTTGTCTTTTGCCCCCATATCACGAATGGCTTCCCCCGAAGGACCGACAAAAACCAAACCAGCGGCGCGTACGGCATCTGAAAAATCCGCGTTCTCAGCCAAGAAACCATAACCTGGGTGAACAGCATCCGCACCCTTTGCTTTAGCAGCACTTAAAACGGCTTCAATATTTAAATAGCTTTCAACAGCAGATGCCGGACCAATTAAACACGCTTCGTCCGCAGTGCGAACATGCAAAGCATTTGCATCGGGTTCAGAATAAACCGCAACGGTTGCGATTCCCATTCGATTGGCAGTCCGCATAATTCGGCATGCGATTTCACCTCGATTGGCAATTAAAAGCTTTTTGATCACGTTTACATCCTAAACAAGCCAAATTTGGTTTCTGCAATTGGTGCATTCAATGCAGCTGAAAGACCAAGGCCTAAAACACATCGGGTATCTTTAGGATCGATAATTCCATCGTCCCAAAGTCTAGCACTGGCATGATATGGATTTCCTTCTTTTTCATACTGCTGAAGGATTGGAGCTTTGAAGTCTTCTTCTTCTTGTGCACTCCAACTGCCACCTCGCAATTCTATCCCATCACGTTTAACGGTCGACAAAACACCGGCCGCCTGTTCGCCCCCCATGACAGAAATTCGTGCGTTGGGCCACATCCATAAAAATCGGGGACGGTATCCGCGGCCACACATGGAATAATTTCCAGCCCCAAAGCTACCACCTATAATAACAGTAAATTTTGGAACTTTGGTTGTCGCAACAGCCGTAACCATTTTGGCACCAGCTTTTGCAATGCCGCCTTGTTCATATTTTTTACCAACCATAAACCCAGAAATATTTTGCAAGAACACCAACGGAATTTTGCGCTGCGAACAAAGCTCAATAAAGTGCGCACCCTTCTCAGCCGATTCAGCAAACAAGATTCCGTTGTTGGCAATAATGCCAACTGGGTATCCGTAAATTCGAGCAAACCCACAAACTAACGTTGATCCATAATTTGCTTTAAATTCGTCAAAAGACGATCCATCAACAATCCGCGCAATGACTTCACGAACATCATACGGTTTTTTTAAATCTTGGGGAACAATACCATAAAGCTCGCTGGGGTCATACGCGGGCTCTTGTGGTTCGCGGATATCAATATCAATCTTTTTTACACTGTTTAAATTATCAATAATTTGACGCGCAATGGCTAAGGCATGAACGTCATCTTCAGCCATATGATCCGTTACACCTGAAAGTTTGGAATGAACTTCAGCACCACCTAAATCTTCCGCTGTTACAATTTCACCCGTCGCCGCTTTAACTAACGGGGGACCTCCTAAAAAAATTGTTCCCTGACCTTTTACAATAATACTTTCATCACACATGGCCGGAACATACGCACCACCAGCTGTGCATGATCCCATAACCACAGCAATTTGCGGAATGTCGGCAGCGCTCATTTGGGCTTGGTTATAAAAAATTTGGCCGAAGTGATTTCGATCTGGAAACACCTCTTCCTGCAACGGCAAAAATGCTCCGCCAGAATCGACTAAGTACAAACACGGCAGATGATTTTCCATCGCAATTTCTTGTGCCCGCAAATGCTTCTTTACGGTTATTGGATAATAGGTGCCACCCTTGACCGTTGCATCATTTGCAACGATCATAACTTCACGCCCACTGACCCGGCCAATACCTGTAATCACTCCCCCTGCTGGGACGTTATCATCGTAAAGTTCAAACCCAGCGAATTGAGAAAACTCTAAAAATGGAGCACCCGGATCAAGCAATTCTTTGATTCGATCGCGGGCCAACAGCTTACCCCGGTCGGTATGTCTTTTACACGACCACTCACCACCCCCAGATTTAATGCCTTCTAGTGTATCGTTCAAATCATCAACAACAGCTTGCATTAATGACAAGTTAGCTTTGCTATCTTCAGCATTTGGTTTGTGGGCGGATTTTATTACAGGCATTTGTTTTCTACTTTTTTTCTTTTTTTGCTACTGGGCCACCAGCTTTTTTCCACCCACCAAAACCATCTTCAAATTGTTTGACGTTGGTCATGCCCATATCTAGTAGTGTTTTTGTCGCAAGAACAGAACGCCATGCCGATTGACAATAAAGCACAAATGTTTTGCTTTCATCGGCAAATATTTTTTTGAAATATGGGCTGTCTGGATCGACCCAAAATTCAAGCATACCACGCGGCGCATGAAAAGCACCGGGCACCATGCCATCACGCTCGAGTTCACGAACGTCGCGAATATCAACGAAAACAATATTATCATCACCAACAGATGCGATCGCGTCTTCAGTTGTCATCGTATCAATTTGACCCATGGCTTCATCGATTAATTTTTTGACACCGTTTGTTATAGTCATCTTTTTTTCCTTTAAAAACTTCACCAACCGCCA
>CALJEW010000260.1 GCA_938074585.1 uncultured Rhodospirillales bacterium
ATTAAACGGTATCAAATTAAACTTAGCAGGAATACCCTTTACCAACCGTAAAAGCGCACGGGCATCGGCTTCAGAATCGTTAATCCCATCTAGCATCACATATTCAAACGTAATACGACGCGCATTACTAGACCCAGGGTAGGTTCGGCACGCCAGCATTAATTCTTTCAACGGATACTTCTTATTAATAGGAACCAAGACATCGCGCAGCTCATCGTTCACCGCATGCAAACTAACAGCCAAATTTACACCGAGTTCCCGCCCACATCGTTCAATCAGGGGGACAACACCCGATGTAGATAAGGTGATGCGGCGCTTGGATAAGGCAATACCTTCACCATCCATGATGATTTTGAGCGCAATCGCAACGTTTTCATAGTTTAATAAAGGCTCGCCCATTCCCATCATGACAATGTTTGATATCATTCGCCCGCCATTCGTTGGCGTTGGCCATTCGTCATAAGAATCGCGGGCCAACATAAACTGGCCAACGATTTCAGCGGGCGTTAAGTTACGGACAAGTCGTTGCGTTCCAGTATGACAAAAGGTGCACGTTAAAGTGCAGCCGACTTGTGAAGACATACAAATAGCGCCGCGGTCATCTTCAGGAATATATACGGTTTCAGCTTCGTTCCCATCTTCTAACTTCACCAGCCATTTCCGGGTTCGGTCGGTTGAGGTTTGCTCTAGACCAATTTCAGGCTTACTCACTTCATACCCAGCCTTAAGTTTTTCACGTAATGGTTTGCCAATAGACGTCATGCCATCAAAGTCAGTAATCCCTTGATGATAAATCCAATGCCAGATCTGCTTGGCGCGAAAAGGCTTTTCATCGATCAATTCAAGCTCTTTCGCTAATTGTTCACGGCTAAGCCCGACTAAGTTTTTAAGTTTTATATCCATTCTAATGCGTCATATGGCAGCTTGTGGGTCTTGGCTAAAGGAAAAAATGACAAATAGGTGTTTATTCAGACCTTACAGGCCGCACTTATAGACTTATAAGACGCAGTAAATCCTTTTAAAGAATAGGTATCAGTGGTGGGAGTTCCACGCAACGATCTCCCCTTCACAGTCATTACAGCCCCCCGGACCATGGCTTTTACGATAGCACTATCGGTTTTTGCATCATAAGCAAATGCGGTTGTTCCTGACGTAAACAGCTTGAATATTTTTTTGCCAATAATAATTTGAACTTCACTGTCTTTTTTATAGCTATAACCCGCTTCAACACTGACAACATTCGTGCTTTTGTCGGTGGTGCGGTGGGTCACCATAACATAAGTTTTTCCACGCTTTTTATAATTACCCCGCGCCTTTGTTGCTTCAGATGCCATGAAACACAGCCGGCTTTTACCTTCGCGTTCAGTGAATGCTTCCCAGACGCCAAATTGACCTAAAGGCTGTTCGGCAACAGATCGGGCTGAGAATCCAATGACGGCGCTTGCGATCATCAGGTAGGCTAATAAATAATAATTTTTAAACATAATCATTTTTAACTTTCGAATGTGGTCTTGCCAAGACTTTGATGCAGTGGCACAGATATCAAATGATAGATAAAAATCCGATAATAGTCGAAGTCACCCGTGGCACAATGGTTGAAAGTCGGCATCGTATACATGGTATTGTTTGTGATGCCAGTGGAAAAGTCATACATGGTTGGGGCGATTTGGATATGTCTATTTATCCCCGCTCCGCCATTAAACCGATGCAGGCCGTGCCTTTGATTGAAACGGGTGCTGCCGATGCAGTATCTGCCAGCGAAGCCGAAATTGCCTTCGCTTGCGCATCACACAATGGCGAGCATCATCATGTAAACATGAGCAATACATGGTTGAAACGAATCAGCCTTAGCCATCAAAATTTGGAATGTATTGGCCATATTTCAATCGAAACCGCTACCTCTTACGCGCAATTACGGTCCAATGAAGTCATCACAAATGCGCATAATAATTGCTCAGGCAAACATAGTGGATTTTTAGCTACGGCCCAGCACATGGGCGAGCCACTCATTGGCTATATTGCCAAAGACCATCCCGTACAACAGCGTATGGAAAAGATTTTATCTGAATTAGGTGGCTGTGATCTATCAAACACAGGCACCGGCATTGACGGCTGCGGCATTCCGGTTATGGCGATGCCGCTATCCGCATTGGCGCTTGCCACAGCTCGAATGGCTGCCCCAGACGGTTTGGAAGCGGGTCGCGCTCTGGCATGCGAACGCATTACATCGGCTATGATGGCCTATCCCTTTAATGTGGCCGGTCAAAACCGGTTTGATACGGATATTATGACTGCTGGAAAAGGTGAATTTGCCACCAAAACCGGTGCCGAAGGCGTACACGTTGGAATTCTCGTCAACAGGGGTTACGGCGTTGCAATCAAATGTGAAGATGGCGCCAAACGGGCAGCTGATGTTGCAATGGGGAATATCATAAATATGTTAGGCGGACTGGATGAGACTGGACAAGAGGCGGTCGCTCATCATTTGCAGACACCTATATCAAATGCCGCCGGGGCAGATGCCGGTGAAATTCGTATGTGTGCAGATTGGCAGGGTTAGTATTACTTAATAAGCGTTCCCATGCAATCCACACCCGACGTAAATACGGTTTCATTGTTATTTTTAAGGGTGCAGGTTGCACTAAAATCATAGTTGGGTAATTGTGTTTTAAGGGCCGCGCTCATATGGCTCGGATAACTACCCCGGGCATAGATGCAGGGGTATTGAGCCGCGATCGCTTTGACATTTAAAACGCCCACCCAGTCTCTAAATTCTTTACGGACGATCTCGTACCAAAAATCGTTGCTTGGGCGAATTTTGCTTAGTTGTTGTGCGAAATGATGACCGACCATATCGTCGCCAAGCTGCAAAGGGTATGAGGGGGTTGCCGCAGCCCAAAAATAAATGCGGGCGCATTGATCAAATTTTGTATCGTCATACAGCGATGCTTTTGTGACCCGTTGTTTAAACTGTTTGTCCAGCTTAACCAACGCCGTTGTTTGCGCACCCACAAGTCCCACAAAAAGCAAAACGAAGGTAATTTTAAGAGCTCGACCGTTTGAGCCAGCGGCGCGGCGCTGGTCCATCCATATCTGATATAAAAGCGCCATACCAAAGGTGCTTAAAACAAGTACGGGGATCATGTAATGACCGGAAGGGTGTTTGGCCACGATCAGAACTTGCACAACATCAGCCAAGCAAATTCCGGCTATTAATTTCACTGCAATTGGAATCTCTGTTTTGTTTGCTTTGGCCCGCAGCCAGAAACAGAACGTTGTTATCAGCCCCGAAAGGAGAACCAGAATGAAAGCAGGACGACTTGAAAGGCGTTTGAGTTGGTATAAATATTCTGATCCAGAAACAAAAGTATTATTAACACCCCCAAACGAGGTGTCGTCAGCGGTGAAGCTGTTAAGATGAGCAATCATATCCCCGTAACCGCCCGCAGCTGGAAGCGTAAATACAAACATCACAAATAGGGCTGTAAGGCCATAAATAGTTAAACAGCGAAAATTCCAAAGGATAAACAAGGGTAGAAAATAAACACCAGTAGAAGTAATTTTGACCGCCAAACCAAATCCAGCAATCAGCCCAAATAGGGCCGCATATTTAGGTCTATGAGACTCTAACTGCCCCGGTCGAAGCGCCAAAAGCGCAACACCACCTAAAACCAATACAACGCTAATCAGTACCGGTTCTGGTGCCACATGGGTCATCCATTTAATGCATAACTTTGATATAAACGGCCCAAATTGAACAAACAAAACGGCAATTGTACTACCAAATGCCAAATACGTGCACAAACCAGCAAAAATGAGAGCAAGTGTGTTGATTACGACCAAGCAGAAATGAATCAGTGTCAAATAGTGCTCAGGATTTTTAAGGACTAATTGAGTAAGTTCCGAGGAAGTCGATAAAGGATGGGCCAGTTTTATAATAAATGCGCCTAATGCTTGCACCGGGGTTCCGGGATGATGGACCGCGACCGGCCAATCCAAGTTAGTGATATTTAGGGCATCCAACAGGTACCAATAATCAGGATCTAAGTTCGACCATAGATAAAACGGGCCCGCATGATCACGCAGAACCAAAATCGTAATCAGGTGAATAGAAGGGATTGCCAGAACGATCAACCACAATTCAAGCGAGATTGTTCGCAAATCTAGCCACCTTGGCATTATCGGAACAGGTGCCATCAATCGTTATAACCTTCAGGTGGTGTGTCTCGAAAAAGCTCCATTTTAGAACGAATAATTTGTCCACCATGGTTATGTTCAGGATTCATATCAAATTCAGTTGGGCCGCCCGGTCGGGCTGGGCGCTGAGGGTAATTACCTAAGCTTTTGACCCGATCATACATAACAATGGCCCCCGCAATACCAACGTTGACGCAAAATGACGTTGGAATTTTAATAATATGATCGCATTTTGCGGTTAATTCAGGCGATATGGAGCCGCGTTCTGGTCCCAGAATATAAGCCGCCCGGCTGGGATGATGAAAGCTAGGTAGCTCAACCGCGTCAGGAGTTAATTCAATCCCAACTAAGGCGCACTTTTCCGGAAGCTGGATCGATGGCAGATTGGGAAATGTGTAAAAGGGCACATGGGCCAACGAATCCGATGTATCCGCCCGTGCCCCTTCTTCTCGTTTATAGGTGGCAGCAACCGTAAAGACGAAGCTCGCGCCAAATGCATGGGCCGTACGGAATAAGTTCCCAACGTTCATGACTTTATTAATACCCTCGACCCCAACACCAAAATAGCCGCGCATTTCGATTTCCTCTGAATGATTTTTGTATGTCGGCCTAACCTCATGCAAAACAGCGTAAATTTCAAGAAGCGCGTTATGTTGGCAATGGTATGTAAGGATACTTCTGATCCGGATGGACAAGAGTTAGAAGATATGCCTAAGCCAGAGATGGTCTTGGGCGGGGTTCGAATAACGGTTCGTCCCGCGGGTCTTAATTTCGCAGTTGCCTTGACGATTAAGGGAAAATATCAAGTAAAGCTGCCGTTTCCCTTTGGCCCCGGCCTTGAAATTTCAGGCGATGTTTTGGAAGTAGTTACTGATGTTAAAAAGTTTTAGCCGGGCGATCGAGTCATGGCGATGGCCCATTATGGCGGTTACGCTGAAGAGGTCTAAACCTAAGCCATCTACGTTTATTTAATCTCTAATTCGATAGGTTACACAGCCGCCGCTGTGTTTCACACCTCTTCTAGCACGTCCCATATTGGGATTTGCTATAAATTAAAGCTGCAAGCGGGCAAAACCATCTTGATCCACGGGGCTGCTGATGACGTTGAATTGACGTCTGTTGAGATTGCAAATAAAGTGGGTGCGCCCGTAATAGCAACCGCCGCCGGGCCATAGAAATTAGCCATAGCCAAACAACACGGTGCAGACCATTTAATCGATTACCGTACCGAAGATATTCGGACTCGCGTCAAAGCCCTAATGATGGCCGGGGCGTTGAAGGGGTTTATGATCTGGTGGGCTGCGTTGTGTTTAAAGCATTATTGCGGGCAACCGCACAACAAGCGCGGATTTTGGTTGTCGGATTTACCAGCGGTACTGTGGCCCCGGTTCCGGCGAATATTTTGTTAGTCAAAAACATTAGCATCCATAGCTTTTTATTGGGACACACACCAAATTTTGGACCCAGACCTGTTATCAAGCCTATTTGATCAATTGTTAGCTGGTAGGATTCAGGAGAGCTAAAGCCTCACATATCCTTCACCTTTGATTTGGCTTATGCCCCAAAAGCCATGGAAATGCTAAAAGTCGGAAATCTACCGGAAAAATCATGCTCAGGACGCAGCACTTTTAAGAATGAAAATGTACTGGGCCCGCTTGATTAGGACGCATTTGCTTGAGCATTTATCTCATCCCATTCCGCACGCATCCATTCAACGCAGCTGATGGCTTGCTCAAATAAGGAATATTTACAGCCTTCGCCATAATCCGTATTGGGAATAAACTCGGTTGATATTTGACCTAACTTGGCTTTCGGATCTTTAGCGTGATAACGCATTAAAATGCGAATCCCTTCTTTCCACGGCTCTAAAGTATCCGCGTTCCAATCCGCATGGTATTCGCCTGCGCTAGGTTTTTTAAATGGGTATTGAATACCACGCCCAACACTACCGTCTGGGTGATGGGCCAGCGTATTTTTTGGGTTGTTTGGAATGGCAGAGCGCGCATGGCAGTGTCGTACCCACCCAGCCTCGCTCCATTCAGAAATTACATTGCCTGGTTTGAACGGATCTAGAATCAATTCACCAGATGCAATTTTTTTGTCCGTATCAAATATCTTTTGTTCACAAGGGTTATCCATTTTAAAGATGACATGGCTGTGGTCGAGAGTAATGTTAAATTCAACGCCCCGCGCCTCAACCATACGCCCAACTTTTGATACCCGAACAAAATCTTCTGACCACATATTCACATGAACTTCAAAACACGGAATACATCCATATTTATCACCCAACTCAGCCGCGCGTAAATACGCCTCCAACACCTCATCGTCGGCGACAATATGGCCGTCCGCATGAGAGGTTTTTATTTGGGTGTTGTGAACAACAGAGCCTAATTGTTGCCCAATTTTTAAATTATGCTCAAGTACGGTTTCGTCACCGCCCAACTCGTAAAACCAACCGCCTGCACGAATAGGGTATCCATAAGTATCACGGGCTTTTATAAAATCTTTAATTTGATCAGCGTCTGGGGTTTTATCCACATAATCAAACACGCCCGCATCCCGAACCATTTGAAAGCGGGTATCAACATCAGGCATCGGGTCCGTGTGGCTATGCTTAATGCCGTTTGTTTGGATGCCAAAAAGAAGTTCATTCTTCATGTTAGACCAACCTTTTCATTACGTGTTCGGTATTAGAACAGACCCTTCCATTAATGCCCGCGCTGTTCGGTATACGGTAACGGATTTTGCAACCCAATGACCACCTAAAAGTTGCACATCCGCATCAACGGGCAACACACCCGACGGGTTAGCAAACAACAAATTATCAGTTGTTTCACCAACGTGTTCGTAAGCAACACTGCCCTTAATCCGGCATGCAACGCCCAAACACATGGCTCCTGTTAAAGGCATCACCCTATGTATTTGTCCCATCGATGTAATCCGGGCTGATAAATGAGCGGCATCTGGTTGGACCGTTTCTCCAGCAAGCGTTGGATAAGGAATTAAGGGCGCTATCAATGCAATGCGCGGATTACCCAACGGCACTTGATTCGGCGATGTGGCCAATCCTATTAACACACCGCAGGCACGGCGCAATCTGTCCAGTAATGCCATTAATTTTTTATTGGATTCTAATTCATCCACCTGCTCTGCACCCGATAAACCAAACCGTTCAGCCGCAACAACAATTTGCGCGGTGCTGGCATCAACGATTGATACTTCAATAGGGGCTTCGCCATCCAAATGAATAGTATCGCTTACATTCCCGGTAGGCAAAAGGGACCCGGTCGTAGCACCACCGGGATCCAAATAATCTAAGCGAATTTGAGACCCAGTCCCAGAAACACCTGGAATACCGAACGAACCGTGTTCATTAAAACAT
>CALJEW010000261.1 GCA_938074585.1 uncultured Rhodospirillales bacterium
TTATAATAAAACATAGCATTAGTACTACGCTATATATGTTTATATAGATCATAAATTATCGATTTTAAAGCCCGCGCAACTCGTCCTCATAATCCATAATATCATCATGCCCATAATGCCTTTGTATCATCTATTCTGATGTTCCCATCTGCATTGCAAGCGCCCTCATAGTGGCTCATTTTCGGTGCGCGCTTAGTTTGTCTCGGTGGCTGGAATGCTTACAGCGTTAGGATTTACAGCGTGGGAGTCATACCAAAAAAAATACATACAAATGTTCTGCTACTGCATCATATGGACAGTAATTAATGCAGCAACTTTCCTACTACCCACGCCATCATTTCTGTTGTAGGCTTCATCCAAAGTGGTGAATAGGGAGAGCTACACAATGAAAACAGATAAAGCGATATTCGCGAGGGATGGGACTTGACACGCTACCCTCAAATTAAAGTTTTTATTATAATCGCTATTTTAGTTGGATTCTATTTTTTTGCTTCTCCATATCAAACCTGTCTGCGAGACAATGCTCAAAACGATAATAAAGAATGGGTACATGAAAATTGTAACCGTGGCAATTTTTGGTAAAATATTCGCCTTCCATCCCGTGATGCTTCACCAATCGCCTCTGCTCCTTAGCGTTCAAACATACTACCAAACAATCCCTTTGATATTGTCTAAAGTGATAAATCTTCATTTTTGGTTGGGTGCAACTCAGAATAAATTTCAGGAAATAGAATTTTCATTTTGTTATCCTCTCCAACCCTCTCGCCCAGACAATAAGGATAACCAAAAGATTTTTTCTGTGTCCGGGGTTTTTTAGTGTGTTCATACTCATGGCCTCGATAACATAACCACTATACGACCTTGTTACTTCCTCTAGTGAAGTCGTCTGGAGAATTAATTTAACAGAAATCGATTATAGTTTATTTTAAAAATCCTACCCTATTTCAATTGGAAGCTCTTTATCCATAGCCCATTCACTCATCGAATTATCATAAATTTGGATGTTTTGAAATCCTAATTGAAAAAGTACAAAAGCTTCAAGTGATGCCGCTATACCGCCACCACAATAATTCAAAATTAAGCTATCTGAAGTGATATTTTTTTTATTAAAAATTTCAATAACTTCTCTTATGGGTTTTAGCTTACCATTTTTTTTATTTAAAAGTTGGATGAATGGAATGTTAATACTGTTAGGAATTCTTCCACGGCGGCCATATCTAGGGTTATTTCCTAAATGAATATCTTCAGTTAATGAGTTAAGTAACAAAGTTGATTTTTTATTTATAGCCTCGAGGACGGCATCTTTTTCTACAAAAATATCTAATCGAGGCTTGAATAAAAACTTTGATGTATCAAATACATTCTCCTCCTTTTCTATAGGTAGCTCTAGTCTCATCCATTCAGTGAAGCCCCCATTTAATATGCTAACCTGGTCAAAGCCGACTGCTCGTAACATCCACCATATCCTTGATGACCACTGCATACCATTCTTAGAATACAAAATGACGTGATACTGTTCCCCAATACCTAATCTTTGAAAACGATTTGAAAGGGTTTTAAGGCTAGGCAATGTGAAGCTATACGGACTACTTTTATCCGATAAGTCTGATTGAAGGTCTATAAATGCAGACGAAGGTATGTGTCCTAATTGGTAATTTTTTAGCCCACTTTCAACATCATAGGGCTTGGTTGGGTTGTCATCTGTATAATGTAAATAAGTTGTACAATCAAAAACTCGTATGTTTTGTTCATCAAGTTTATTTTTTAGCCAATCGCACTCTACAATGGCCTCAGGATACATCCATTGGGTATTTTTTTTCACTTAATCACTCTCTTTTAGTTCTTTTATTTGGCACATATTTTATTATGGCTTTAGAAGCAGGCTTCCACCACCTCGTCGTGATTCCAGAATATCGTGAGTTACTGAAGCATCCTGCAAACTGTAAGGCTCTGGATCTAGGGCTGTTATAATTTTTTTATTAAAAGCATCAAATACAGAATGGGCCATTTTTTCATAAAGCTCTAGTTTCGCAATATAATGAAATATGATCGGCCTAGAAAGCGTAAGGGATTTATTTGCTAATGCTGACATATGGACTGGATCAATAGAACCAGAAGATTGCCCAAAGTTTACCAAGTGTCCACATGGCTTTAAAACGTCTAGTGATGCTTCAAATGTGTCAGATCCAACAGAATCATATACAACATCAACTCCGTTTTGATTTGTTATATCCATAATTTGGGGCATAAAATCTTCCTGTTTATAAAGAAGCGCATATTTACAACCGTATGATTTTGCCAATATTGCTTTCTCAGGAGTGCTAACGCTCCCAATTACAAAAACCCCACGAGAGCTAGCCCACTGGCAAAGTAATCTGCCGACGCCCCCAGTAGCAGCAGTAACCAGAATGGTATGTTCGGGGGTAAGTTTAGCAACGTACTCAATTAACATTTGCACAGTCATAGCTCGCGTGAAATTTGTAGCTATTATATCATCTGATAAAAAATTTGGCAGCTTTATGGCAAAATTTTGATCTAACAGCCTATGGCTAGCATATGCTCCATATGCACTAGTTATATATCCAATTTTATCACCAGGTCTAAAGCCAGTAACTCCTTTTCCAATTTCTTCTATTATTCCTGCAGCTTCTACTCCTGGTATCCCTGGTAGGCTTAAAGTTTTATAGAGACCTGAGCGTACATAAATATCATGAAAGTGGACACCAATTGCAGTGTGACTAATAAGTATCTCTCCTGCTCCAGGATGGCCAACAATTATTTCCTCTAGTTTTAATACCGCTGAATTCCCATGCTCTCGAATTACGATAGCGCTTTGCATAGAAAAATACCCCCAAGTAAATTATTTAGGTTGATAAACGATAACCTAAATGAGTTAGAACTTAAATTAATTAATTAAAATTCGACTATGCATTGGTTGATATTGCAATAAGTGCGTTAATGGGAGTGTATCTGAGGTAATTAAAGCTTAGCAAATTTAAGATTTTATTAGCTTAGTGTCGCCACCCTTCCTGTACCTATTTAGCGAGCGTTCCGGGTTCACCGAGGTCCCACCAAAGACCGGTCATAATCCTGAGTGCGTCGCGGCAGGTTGGAGCTAAAACGTGCTCGTTCGGCGCGTGTTGTGAGCATCCTGCATAGGAATGCGGCACCCAGATTGTAGGCAAATCCAAAACGTCGGCAAATACATCGTTTGGCAGTGAGCCCCCCAGATTAGGTAATACCGCAACAACATGCACAGATGTTTCTTCTATAGACTTAACCACCCAACGTGCCCACGGGTGGTCCGGGTCTAGACGCGTTGCGCGCATTATATCTGGTTCTGCTTCAAGTTCGACCATATCGAAACCATGGTCATCTAAGTGCGCGCGCAAGGTAGGCAGGAAGATCTCTGGGTCCGAACCAACTACGAAGCGAAGGTGTCCATGCACGACGGCACTGGGGGGGATGGCGTTCACAGGGTTGCGCGGATTTCCGGTTTCGAGAGCGCGGATTTCAAAAGTGTTGGAGCCAAACACCTTTTCCTCCGCTGTCATCCCTGGCTCACCCCACTCAGGATCAATTTCTGGCGAACCGTCTCCACCGCCAACTTTCAATTTGGCAAGAGCCTGACGCACGGAGTTTGTCATAGGCTTAGATTTCCACGCGCCAACCAGTATTTGCCCCTTGGCATCAACAATGGTGGCCAGTGCATGTGCCATCATCACCCCGGGATTGGCTAAAAGCCCACCCCAATTGCCCGAATGGTGTGAACCATCTCGCAAACGGATCGTCATGGTGAAGTTAAAAACCCCACGCGATCCCATAAAAATCGTTGGTATGTCCGGTTGTAGACGTGGTCCGTCCGATGCAATAAAAACATCGGCTTCGAACAATTCCTTATGAGTGGCACAAAAATCCTTAAGCCCCGGAGACCCGCATTCTTCTCCGGTTTCGATCAGTGCAACCACATTAAACCCAAGCTGGCCACGGGTTTCGAGTACCGTTTTCATTGCCGCCAAATTGATAGTGTGCTGGCCCTTGTTGTCAGCCGTTCCGCGACCATACCATCGTTCACCTTCTTCAGTGACCAGCCATGGATTAAGACCTTCGCGCCATTGCTCGTCGTAGCCCCGAACAACGTCGCCATGCCCATATGTCATGACAGTAGGCACGTTACCGCTTTCATAACGGCGTGCCACTAAGAAAGGGCCGCCGTCATTGCTCGGATTATCAAAAACCTCACAGTTGAAGCCCATGGCTTCTAGATAGGGTGATATTTCATCAATAAGATAACGATACAATTGCGGGCGACTTTTGGGTATTGGGCTTTCTGTGCGGATTGCTACCCGGCGCGCAAGGTCCGTCTTAAAGGTGCCATCATCAAAATAGGATTCGATCCTGCTGATTGCTTCGTTTCTGCTCACGGAATATTCCTTTTCGGATCGAATTATTTAACAGTGAATGTGGTGAATGGGCTGTCAGGTTGATTCCCCTTGCGAATGTGAAACTGCTGTGCCGACAAGTCCATTAAAATTGTTGCGACCGTACCAACATCCTGCAAAACATCATCTGGAAGATAGGAGCGATAGATAGGGTACTTATCATCCGATCGATCTGAAAGAATATTAATCATGGTATCCAGCGAATAATCGGTCGTTTCTGAAGCCCGTTCCAATGCCACTTTCATGCGGGATCGAGAATTAAAAAACAAAGGGTCAGAGGCGGCATTAATCTCTTTTCCCAAGTAATGGTTGGTGTGGACAAAGCTACCATTGATCGCTTCCGGTGTCAGCATTTCACCACCGGCAAACTCTTTGTCGAAACATTGGCCTGAGCGGTCTGCTACCAGAATATTACTGGATTTTCCGAACGGAGCTTTGTTTATGACGTCGATGGCTTCTCTTGTTGATTGGCAATCTAAAATAGCGCGGAGCATAATGTGAATGGGAACACCGTCCAGTTTGCAACCTAAAGTCAGAATGTTCAGACAGACACCCAATCCGGCATTATTCATTCCAATTTTTCCAATGATACCGGGTTCCGTCAGCATACAGATTTCATGCCCGTCTGATCGCCGGATATGCATTACAACACACAAGGCTTCCAAGGGTTTTCCCCAGTCCCATGTCTGACCTAAAATTGAAGGCCCTGGGAAACACAGCGATGTGCATTCGTTGACGAAGTTATTCTTATTCTGGGCAAGAATTTCCGTTCTTGCATTGAGCGCTACAATCCATAACGGGTCTTGGCCAGAACCTTCGGCAATGCCCTGGATCTCGTCTATGTAGTCAATATTGAATTCAGTTATAGTGCGTTGAAATGCGGCTGCCAGTTCCAACACCTCGGCCTCAGGTCGTTTAAAGATGTCGCGATAAAAGACGAGCACATCGGCTATTTCATCTCGTAATATCCGGCCATGCATAACGCCCCGTTCATGGGGAGTTCCAGCTATTCCAATGGTCTTGAATGCTTGCATAAAGAAATACTTTCGCATTGATCAAGGTTTGTAAAGTCAGCTGCAGGAGAACAGGGAAGCGACGATAAAGCCAGCCTCCCTGACCTAGAGTTCTAAACCTAATTAGGCGGGCAAAACCGTTTCAACGAGACGTGAGAAATAAGACGCACCAATGGGAAGAATTCGATCGTTAAAATCATAATTCGGATTATGAATCATGCAGGAACCTTCTTCCTGATCGGCACCGTTTCCAATAAACAGATAACACCCGGGCACTTTTTCAAGCATGAATGAAAAGTCCTCACCGCCCATAGTCGGTGGCGTGTCTGTCGTTACCTTTGCTTCGCCTGCGATTTCTGCCGCAATTTTGGCCGCAATTTCGGTTTCTGCCACGTGATTAATTGTCGCCGGGTAACGGCGCAAATAATCAAATTGGACTTCGGCTCCTAAAGCTTGCGAGACGCCATCGATAACCCGTTGCATGGAAGTCTCAATCCAATCTCTGATTTCAGGCTTGAAGCAACGTGTCGTTCCTTCCATAAATACGCTATCAGGAATAACATTGTTCGTATCGCCAGCATGTATTTGGGTGACACTAATAACGGCAGATTCAACTGGGTTTAAATTACGGCTGGTGATGGTTTGTAGGGCCGTGACTATATGCGATGCGACAACAATCGGATCAAGGCCCTGATGCGGCATGGCCCCATGACATCCTCGCCCGCGAACTTTGATCTGAAAGGAGTCGTAGGCGGCCATCAATGGGCCTGGACGCATATGAAAGCTTCCAGTTTCTTTCCCCGGCATATTGTGGACGCCGTATACGGAACCGCATGGAAATTTTTCAAACAATCCATCCTCAATCATCACTCTAGCACCACCTTCGCCTTCTTCTGCGGGTTGGAAGATGAAGTTGATAGTACCTTTAAACTGACGCGTTTCAGCCAAGTATTTGGCTGCACCAAGCAGCATCGATGTGTGTCCATCATGGCCACAAGCGTGCATTTTCCCATCGATCGTGGAGCGATGATCAAAATCGTTAGCTTCATGGATTGGCAGCGCATCCATATCGGCACGCAGACCGATGGATGGGCCGTCGCCATTTTTTAAGACACCGACAACACCGGTCTTGCCAAGCCCACGGTGGACTTCAATGCCAAAGGTCTCGAGCTCGCGCGCGACAATGTCGGATGTTCGGTCTTCCTCAAAGGCTATTTCAGGGTGGGCGTGGATGTCGTGGCGCCATTCCTGCATTTGTCCATGAAAATCTGCAATCCTGTTTATGATAGGCATAATAAAAACTCCAGCTTTAATGAACAAATGAAATGTTTCAAAATTTTATTGTGAATTGCTTTATAGTTTCAGTATTCTTTGGTTGTTTTTATAAGGAATGGCTTCAAAATTTTACGTGAAATATCTTTTAGGAAAACTATAGCCGCATTTAATAAATTACAAAATAACATACTTAATGTTAAAGATCGAATCGTTTGGAATTATTTGGTTAATTTATTGACTCTAATTTAAATATCGTGATACCAAAATATCTAAGTTGTTTTATAAGCATATAATAAAATTTAAAATTGTAAATTCTACTGATACTAAATTCTAAATTATAAAGCCTTAACTCTTATTAATTTGGCTCAAGTAAAGCCAAAATCACTCTAAGAAAGCTTGAATATTATAGGAAGGAATCACTATTATGAGCATTAAATTTCTATCAAAAATTTCGTTTGCAGTCGTGACAGTAGCCCTCACAGCCTCTCCCGTTTTTGCTGAAAATGTTATACGATGGGCAAGTCAGGGAGATGCATTAACCTCTGATCCACACGCTGCCAACGAGTCTCCTACACACTCTGCGTCACGAAAAGTTTATGACGTTTTATATTACAATGACAAAGACATGAAGATGACCCCATGGCTTGCAACCGGTCATAAATTGGTAAACGCAAAAACATGGGAATTTTCTCTTCGTAAAGGTGTGAAGTTTCACGACGGATCTAATTTCACTGCTGATGATGTGAAGTTTTCCATCGAACGCGCTCTTTCACCAACTTCTGATTTAAAAGGCGATATTAGCTCTATTCAGGAAGTAAAGGTCATTAATCCACATACTGTTCAGATTATTACAAAAGAACCTAATCCTATTATGCGCAACCAATTGACAAACGTCTTTATGATGTCAAAGGCTTGGTCAGAAAAGCATAAAGTCACTCAACCTCAGGATCGTGCCGGCAAACAAGAAACATATGCTGTTCGGCATGCAATGGGAACTGGGCCGTTCAAACTTGAATTACGGGAACCTGACGTTAAGACAATTCTTGTAAAAAATAATAACTGGTGGGGTCTCAAAACCTATCCACACCAAGTCGATAAAATTATTTACACACCGATCGCTAACCAAGCAACGCGAGTTGCGGCCTTGTTATCCGGTGAGCTTGACTTTATCCTTGACCCCCCATTGCAGGATCTAGATCGGATTAAAAACACAGCTGGGCTGCATCTAGAACAAACTGCTCAGGTTAGAACAATATTTCTTGGCATGAATCAGGGAGTGAAAGAACTTTTAACTTCAAATATTAAAGGTAAAAACCCACTGTCTGATCAACGTGTGCGCCAAGCGATGTATCAGGCAATTAATGTTGAGGCCATAAAAAAGAAAGTAATGCGTGGTTATGCAGTCCCTGCTGGCTTGATTACCCCTCCTGCTGTTCACGGTTATACGGAAGCATTAAATAAACGTCGTCCATACGATGTTTCCGCTGCTAAAAAGCTGCTTACTGAAGCCGGATACCCAAGTGGGTTCTCTATCCAACTTGATTGTCCAAACAACCGTTATATAAATGATGAAGGAATTTGTCAGGCGGTTGTTGGTATGCTTGGAAAAATTGGTATTAAAGTTAACTTATCTGCTATTCCTAAAACACTCCATTTCCCAAAAATTAAAAATAGGGAAACTGATTTCTACATGTTGGGATGGGGTGTTTCGAGTCTAGATTCTCATTACGTCTTCAATTATCTAGTAAAAGGCGCAGATAAAGGTTGGAATGGCACAGGTTTTGCCGATGCAGATATAGAT
>CALJEW010000262.1 GCA_938074585.1 uncultured Rhodospirillales bacterium
CATATGATTTGTACATACATCGTAGTTTTTCTGAGTATTTATGGTCATGGTTAGAAGATGCAGCCCGTGAATATGGCTTGGATAACCGCTCTAAATAACATGTTTTGTAGATCACGGAAATATTACGTTTACAGTGTCTAATATGCTTACCAAGTATCGTTTTTCCCTCTATATCCCCTATTCAATTTGTCGTTTTAGAATTGACCATTATTCATGCAATACATAAAACTGTGTGCATCTCTTATTGTTTTATATTGAGGGTTTTATGTCGACTGGATTCCTAAGCAACTATTACCTCGCCAAACTTATGGCAGATACATCTCCCGATTCCAGTTCAGAAACAGCAGCATAGATTGCTGCTGTTTCTGAACGTGGGGCATCAAGTGACAAAGAGCATGGTGCCGCTACGGCGGGGCGGGGCTTGATCCCAGGTTGCATTGACATTGCGCAACGGCCCGCGATTGTCGATGCCAAATCACGCCTCGGTGATTGGGAGCTTGATAGAATTATTGGTGCGAAACACAGAGGGGCCATAACCAACATGGTGGAGCGCAAGACCAAGCTAACCATTCTGGAACTGCTGGATGGACCAACCTCAGAAGCCACAAAAGAGGGCATAATAAGACGGCTAACACCACACAAGAAACATGTTCTGACGCTGACTTCAGATAACGGAAAAGAATTTTTGGCCATGCGGAAATAAACAAAAAATTGGGTTCAGGTTTTATTTTTGCACGCCCTATCACAGTTGGGAGCGCGGCTTAAACGAGAATACCAACGGGGTTGGTGCAGCAGTACTTTCCCAAAGGCACGGACTTTGCTAAGTTGACTGCAGTAGACGTGCAGCGTGTGGAAAACTTAATCAATAACCGACCACGTAAAGCACTCAATTATCATTCACCCAACGAGGTCTTCGCCAAGCTCACAGCCCCGCCCGAAAATTATGCATTTGATATGTGAACTTAGGAAATGTTTTCCGGGCAAACACGTTCTTTACAAAAAAAAAGCTGAATTCTACCTAATGAAAACAAATCCTATCCAAACAACCGAAATGCATACAGGCGGGGAACCCGTTCGTATTATTGAAAACGGTTACCCTGATATTCAGGGGCAAACCATTTTAGATAAGCGCAGGTATGCACGCAAGAATCTAGATCATTTACGTAAATTTCTGATGTTCGAGCCGCGCGGACATTTCGATATGTATGGCGTTATACCCGTTACACCAGACCACCCAGATGCCCATATCGCTGTGCTATTCATTCACAACGAAGGCTATTCGACGATGTGTGGACATGCCGTTATTGCACTTGGGCGCTATGCGATTGATAAAGGGTTGGTCAAAGCCGTTGAGCCAGAAACCCAAGTCAACATCCAGTGCCCCTGTGGATTGGTAAAAGTATTTGTTGAAATCGCAACGGGGCGTGTCCGATTTGAAAGTGTCCCTGCCTTTGTCTTTGCCCGGCAAAAACTCGTATCAACAACAAACTACGGCCCCGTTGAAGTCGATATCGCTTATGGAGGAGCCTTTTATGCGTTCGTATCTGCGGATCAATTTGGTTTAGATGTCCGACAATCCAAAACCAACGACTTGATAGATGCTGCTGAACAAATTTCAGAGGCCGTAAAATCTCAAATCACAATCACCCACCCAGATGATTCAGATTTGGGTTATTTGTATGGAACAATTCTGACAGATGGTAACGACGAATTTTCAGAACAACCAACTGCCAATGTTTGCGTATTTGCCGACGCACAAGTCGACCGTAGCCCAACTGGCTCTGGAGTTACCGCCCGCATTGCTATTCAGTACAAAAAAGGACAAATCAAAAAAGGCCAAGATCGTCTATTTGAAAGTGTAACGGGGGCTCAATTTTCTGCGAAAGCTGTAACGGAAACAACTTGCGGGCCACACAAAGCGGTAACAGTAGAGGTCAGCGGGATTGCTCATTACACTGGAACATCAAGCTTTGTTTACGAAGAAGGTGACGATATAGGGGCTGGGTTTTTACTTAGTTAGAACCAGCCCCTAAATAAATCGCAACATAACCACACCCAAAGGTACCACCCGGCACTCAACAACACAGGGTTTATCGATCCATTGCGTTTCAACAACCGACCCGGTCATAATTACGTCCCCTGCCAAAAGCGGTTCTCCCCGTTTAGACTTGTGATTGGCTAACCAAGCAAGTGCATTTAACGGGTTCCCCATTACCGCATCACCCAATCCGGTGGCAACCTCAACGCCGTCGATAAACGTTGATCCTCGAGCTACTGCCAAATCCAAATTCTCGAAGTCTATTGCAGGTCCAAACACAGCTCCAGATGAAAAAAAGTCATCTGCAATTAAACTTGGGGTGCCAAAATCGTGGAAATCCGTATATCGGTTATCGACAATTTCAGCCGCAGCCATTGCTGCCACAACGGATGATGCGACACTGGTCGCGGTATGCGAAGCCGTGCCCGGGATTATGTCTTGCCCCAAACGCAAAGCAATTTCGCATTCAACCCCAATGCCAACAAAATCAGATAACGCCAATTCAACGTTCAGCTGATACACTTCATTTGCATAAAGTCGTCCAGCGCACGGATGTGGAATATTTAGAAACGCTTGCATCACCGGAGTTGTGCAGCCAATTTTATGACCACAGCACACCCCTTTGGTTTGTTGCAACTTAGCACTCAAAACATCCTGAAGATCATAGCCTTCTGAAATGTTCTTTGGCCGCAGCTCATCCGATACCCGCACGGATGAGGCGCTCGATACCCGCATCGCTTTAAACGCATCTGACGCTTGTTCCAAATCACCAGCTACCATAAAACCCTATCCTTCATGACAAATAGGACCTTGCCATCACGCCCACCGCGTTCCGCATGGGCTAATGCCTTCGCTACTTGATCAAGGCGATAGGTTGCTTCAACAGGGGAATGTAATGTTTTAGAGACGTATAAATCCGCTATTTCCGCGTAAAAGTTTTTGACCTCTTCTTTTGGCTTACCAAGTAACCGCTCGAACAACCAAAACCCCGTCAGGCTGATTTGGCGAACAATGGTATGGGTCGGCGTGATCGAACATGGCTCGCCATCTAAAAATCCATAATTAACCACCACACCGCCATCGGACAAACAGTCGGCTAAATGCTCACACGGTTTTCCACCCGCCGCATCGATTGCCAGCGGTACATACGCATCGCCAATTTCAGCCTGAACCCGTTCGCCCAAATCATCGCCATCAACAAAAACCAAATCAGCACCAATGGCTTTTAAGGCATCAATAGATTCAGCCCGGCGAACAATATTGATCGTTTTAAGTCCCATTTTTTTTGCCAACCGAATAACGTGCTGCCCCACTGCGGAATTAGCAGCGTTCTGAATGACCCAATCGCCCTCATCCAAATCAACGTAATCTTGAAGCATGAAATGCGCAGAAGGGGGATTGGCTCTCATTTGAGCGGCTTGTAACACATCAATTTCTTCAGGAATACTAACCACTTGCTCTGCCAGACACACAACTTTTTCAGCCCAGTTGCCACGCCCAAGTAAAAGGACCCGATCACCTACCGTGTAGTCTTTAACATCAGGACCAACGGCAATAATGCGCCCCGTTCCTTCAATCCCTTGGCGAGCAGGAAGCGTGTCAGGTCCGGGGTATTCACCCCGAATGATCAACAAATCAGCCGGGTTAATGGCAGATGCTTCAATAGCAACAACAACTTCATTCGCTTGTGGGTCGGCGGGGTCATCAACCTCAATACATTTACAAACTTCGAACGGGGCTCCAAATTCCGAGTATTCAATCGCTTTCACGGCCATCATCCTAAAACTTAGTTGTTGTTATCTATGAATAATTTAGGGCCAAGACCCTTGCCGTTGTTGTATAGAGACCGGATAGAGATATCAAATATTAGAATCAGCAAAGCTTTCTTTTTTCTGGGCAATAAACAACATTAACTCTTCATCTTTGGCTGCATCCATTATCGGTGCTTGATAAGACCCAAGCATTTCTTTAACCGCTTTTGACGCCCGATCTTCGGTTCTCAGCTCGCCCTCTGCTTCCCATTGCTCAAACGAATTGTTGTCTGCCATGGTCGATCGGTAAAAAGCGGTCTCGAAATTGGCTTGTGTATGGGCGCACCCTAAAAAATGATTGCCGGGCCCGACTTCCCGAATAGCGTCCATCGCCTGCCCATTTTCTGAAAAGTCATAACCCTTGCACAAAACCTCCATCATCGCCAATTGATCAATATCCATAACAAACTTTTCGTAACTAGATGACAGACCACCTTCTAACCACCCAGCGGCATGGAGCATAAAATTAACTCCGCATTGCACGGCAAGAAGCAGAGTATTTGCACTTTCATAAGCCGCTTGGGCATCGGGGATTTTCGATGCACATAACGAACCGCCCGAACGAAACGGCAGGTTTAAACGCCGAACCAACTGAGCCATTGCTGAGAACACAAGGGTCGGCTCAGGCGTGCCAAACGTCGGTGCCCCCGATTGCATAGAAACAGCACTTGAGAACATGCCAAATATTACCGGCGCGCCAGGACGAATAAGTTGTGTTAAT
>CALJEW010000263.1 GCA_938074585.1 uncultured Rhodospirillales bacterium
TTATAGTTCCAACTTTTAAAGTGTTGTTGATTTAGGTCAAGCCCCTAGGCCGCAACTGGAATGACCCCGTACGTAAGGCCTTTTTTACTAAGCCAGCGCCGGTACGTAATCGCTGATTTATCGGCCCGAATGGGTGTTTCCATGCGTGGGTCCAGCGGTAACCGCTTTGGAAACTGGTTTTCAAGGATCGGTTTATCTTGGCCAAAGATGGTTTGTTGAAAGGCGCGAATTGAAATATCAGTGTTGTCGATATCTAATAAAGACAACATCATATGAGCCCGAACACGTTCCTGATCCAATGGCTGAACGAATAAGGCAATCACATCCATACGGCTCTCATCTAAGGCGCTTGATTTATATAAGACGGAGCAGTAGGGATGCGGCACCCTATACACATACTCAACATCAGACCCACCATCTGATGCGGCAGAAGCCATGGGTTGATAAAACAGGCATCGCGTTGCAAGAATTTCGGTTTCATCAACAGAAATATTAACATCATATTCTTTTACTTCCGTATGTGGCTCAATTCCCAAAATATTTGTATGCACATAGGGAAAGTGGCCCATATCAAGGAAGTTTTCGATAGCTCTGGGAGCGGATACGTGAACCCCAACTGTTGCAGCATGAATATTACGGCGGTCATTTTCTGCATATTCCGGTATCTGGAAAATATCTTCAGTTGGGTTTCCCAAACTGGCCCAAATATATCCATATCTATACTGAACGGCTAGATGCGTGTTTATAGAAGTTAAATCGACGGCATCGCCAGCCACATCAGTGGGGTTGGTATGCCAAACACACGGAATTCCTGTATCGGTTTTTGAAAAGGAAACAGGCTTACCCAGCAATTGGGTTTTATGAATAATGTTGGCTTTGACCTCTTCCAAAGCACTAATCACATGCCATAAGTTGTTAGCGACCGGGTCTATTTTTTGCTCTACTTGCATGTATTACCTATTTCATTCTCAAATTCATATAGCAGCTGGGATTGCACCATACGTCACATTATAATCTCGCAACAAAGGCCAGTACGTTCTCGGACTAACATCTGCCATGATTGACATTTCAATTCGGGGGCCAAGGAGCAGGTGTTTGGGAAATTGATTTTCTAGGATCGGCTTATCTTGAGTGAAAATCAATTGTATGAACCAGTGGATGGTTGGCTCATAAATGTACTCTTTTAAACAACAAAGAAGCGAATACACTACACAATTCCCTTCATCAACGGGTTGCATAAAAAGATGAATACTGTCCATTCGATCGGCTTGTGTCGTGTTACTTTTATGGAGCACTTCAGTGTAGGGCCTTATTACTCGGTTAACGCATTCAACTATAAACCCACCCTCTGCTGTGAGAAATGCCGCGGGCGGGGGAAACTCACATTGCGTTGCAAGCACTTCGTCATTGCCCATAATTTGAATTTGAAAAGATGGGACTACCGTATGGGGCTCTTCACCTAACAAATCAATATAAACAAATGGTAAGTGCTCCATATCCAAAAAAATTTCTACTGTTCGCAAACAAAACACATTAAGAGCTTTAGAACCGCCCGCGACCTTATATTGGTCTGCATCGTTAATTTCAGGAATATCAACGATTTCGTGAATCGGTTCCCCCAAACAGACCCAAATAAACCGAATTTAAGGCACGTATCCAGATTTTCTCCCGTATCGTTACGTCTAACGCTAACATTGGGAAGGCTCATACATGTGACGACCACATCAACATCCAATAATTTTGTCTGATGTTTGGCTTTGTTATCAAACACAGCCAAATCGACAACTTCATACCAATCTTTGATGATCTCAGCTTCAAAACAGAATTGGTTTTTAGCGCCTCTAATCACATCTTTTACCAACAAGATCACCCAACTTATTAATAGTTTAAGCACATATTCGCCAATTTAACAGAATACCCACATAATTTATAAAAGTATTAGCCTAGAATAAGGCTTTTGCGATTTTTCAATTTATCTTTGAATATCCTTTAGAATTACTATAATTTATATCAAATAATCGAACAATCATAATAACGTGGAAAACCGCAGAATTGCGCCTATAAAAATAAGGCATCCTAAATCTAAATCCAAAAGGAAATGAAAATGACAAACTCTTCACGACGTGAATTTTTAAAGTATTCTGCAGCTGCAGGGGCGGCATTAGGCTCAACAAGCCTCAGTAATTTGGCCATGGCTGATGAAGTCCTAAAAGTTGGCGCCGTATATGTGTCACCCGTTTCTGAGATTGGTTGGACAAAACAGCACAGCCTTGGTGTTGATGCCATTAAAGCAGCCCTTGGCAACAAAGTAGAAGTCACAACCATCGACAGTATTTTTAAGCCCCAAGATGCAGAACGTGTGTTCCGTGAAATGGCAAGCAGCGGAAACAAACTAATTTTTGGTACTAGCTTCTCGCACGGAACGCCAATGCAAAAAGTAGCCAAGCGCTTCCCAGACGTTGCCTTTGAACATTGCGCCGGCATTAAGCACACAAAAAACCTAGGCACTTTTGAAGCTAAATACTTCGAAGGGACCTATTTAGCAGGTGTTGCTGCGGGTCATGTCTCAAAATCGGCCAAAATTGGCTTTATTGGCGGGTTCCCAATCCCCGATATTGTCGGACCTGCGAACGCCCTTTTGTTGGGCGCTCAAAGTGTTAACCCCGATATGACCTGTAGCGTTATTTTCCTTAATTCTTGGTTTGATCCAGGAAAAGAAAAAGAAGCTGCAAACACTTTAATTTCCCAAGGGTGTGACGTTATTTGTTCAATGACAGATACAGCAACCGGCGTTCAAGTTGCGGGACAAAAAGATGTATGGTCCATTGGCTACGCCAGCGACATGTCTCAATTTGGCAATGGAAAACATTTGACAGCCTTCACTCTTGATTGGTCCAGCGTTTATGTAAACGCTGCAAAATCAGTTGCTACTGGTACTTGGAAAACCAGCGAACGGTGGCAGGGATTATCTGAAGGGGTCGTAAAAATGTCCCCTTTAAATACTGATATTCCGGCTGCTGGAAAAGCAGAGGTTAAAAAAGCGCAAGCGGCTATTATTGCGGGTTCATTGCACCCATTTGCAGGCGAAGTTAAAGACCAAGCGGATAAAGTCAGAGCCGCAGCGGGTGGCACCTTAAGCACAAGTGACATACGGGGTTTTAACTGGTTTGTGAAAGGCATGGTCGGAAAACTTGGGTAAGGTTGACGTCCAATACTTATGATTAGATGGCATTGCTCGACACGTGAGCAATGCCATCCTTTCGTGAAATTCAAGAAGAACTTCCAAATGTGCTGGAAACCAATATGACCCCGCGCCTAGAATTACGTCATATATGCAAACGCTATCCGGGAGTTATTGCTAACGATGATGTATCTTTGTCTATTATGCCGGGGGAAATCCACGCGGTTCTAGGCGAAAATGGTGCTGGAAAAAGCACGTTAATGAAAATCATTTACGGTGCCATTCGTGCCGATGAAGGAGAGATGGTTTTCGACGGAAACCCAATCGCCTCTCACGGGCCATCGGTATCGCGGGCGTTGGGTATCGAAATGGTTTACCAGCATTTTGCTTTATTTGAATCGGTTAGCGTTGTTGAAAACATTGCGCTTTCCGTATCTGGAAAGTTCGACCTAACCGTTTTGGCGAATAGGGTGCGTGATGTATCGAAAAAATATGGATTGCCGATTGATCCTCATCGTTTTGTCTACAATTTGTCGGTAGGTGAACGTCAGCGGGTCGAAATAGTTCGTTGTTTGATGCAAAAGCCCAAGCTTTTGATTTTGGATGAACCGACTTCCGTCTTAACCCCACAAGCCGTCATAAAATTGTTCGAAACTCTGCGTCAACTGGCTGCTGAAGGGTGCAGTATATTATACATCAGCCACAAACTGGACGAGGTTCAAGTCCTTTGTGATTCCGCAACCGTCCTTCGAAATGGCCTAATAACCGGCACTGCAAAACCGAAACAATCAACACCCATTGAACTTGCCCGCATGATGGTTGGTGCGGATTTACCCGAAACCCATTTGGACCCATCCACCACAAGCGATACTCCTTTTTTAAATGTTAATCATTTAACTGCCCCTTCTGATAATCCCTTTGGTATCAGCTTAAACGACGTTTTATTATCCGTGTTTGGCGGTGAAGTTGTTGGCATTGCAGGTGTCTCTGGTAACGGGCAAGCCGAATTGATTTCGTTTCTCAGTGGTGAGGTGCTTTTTAAAGGGGCTGATACTATTACTCTGGGTGGAAAGGATGTTGGTCAATTAGACGCCGGGTATAGACGTGAACAGGGCTTGGCTTTTGTTCCGGAAGAACGCTTAGGCCGGGGGGCCGTCCCTCCCCACCATTTAAGCGACAACGCCATGTTAACCGGGCACCGCCTAGGGATGGTCAAAAATTGGATGATACAAAGGGGTAAGGCGAATGATTTCGCCGCCCAAATCATTAGAAAATTCAACGTCAAAACGACTGGTTATGAATCAGCAGCAAATAGCTTATCGGGTGGAAATTTACAGAAATTTATTGTTGGCCGCGAAATTGAGCTTGGCCCCAAAGTCCTAATTATTTCGCAACCCACTTGGGGCGTTGATGTGGGTGCGGCTGCTTTTATTCGCCAAGCACTCATTGATCTGAGCAGAACCGGGGCAGCTGTTCTTATTATATCTGAAGAGCTCGACGAATTGTTCGAAGTCTGTGATCGCTTGTATGTGATATGCCAAGGCCAACTGTCTAAATCCTTAGATCGAAAGAACACGAATGTTGAAGAAGTTGGGCTTTTGATGACAGGTCTTAATAACAATTCAAATTCAGATAACAGCAAGGCCGTTTAACATGCGCTTTCAAATCGAACGCCGGGCGGAACCCTCTTCCTTTATGCGATTTGGAGCGCCTGTTTATGCAACTTTTTCAACCCTTGTTGTCAGCTCCATCATGTTTGCCTTGCTGGGCCACAACCCCGCAGACACGCTTTTTGCCTTCTTTATTACTCCACTAATGACCATAAATGGGATTTCCGAATGGTTGCTCAAAGCATCTCCGCTTATTCTAATTGGCTGCGGCCTAGCCATCGGATTTCGCGCCAACGTTTGGAATATCGGTGCCGAAGGTCAATTGGTTATCGGCGCGGTATGCGCAAGCGGTGTTGGATTATTTTATCCAGCCCCTGAAAGTACTCTGTTATTACCGTTGATGGTCATCGCGGGCATGGCAGGCGGCATGGTATGGGCCGCGATCCCAGCATTTTTACGTGCCCGTATGAACACCAACGAAATCCTCGTTACTTTAATGATGACGTACATCGCAACATTGCTATTGTCCTTGTTGGTCCACGGCCCGTGGCGCGACCCTGACGGATATAACTATCCCCAAACGGCCCTGCTACCCGATGCAGCAATGTTCGAGCTGTTTGACCCCATGTATCGTTTAAATACGTCAATTTTGATTACGGTTGTTGCTGTTTTTGCCATGTGGTTCTTTACGGAGCGCAGCTTTTTTGGCTACAAAATGTCAGTCGGTGGTGCAGCCCCTTTGGCTGCCCGATACGCAGGCTTCAAACAATCAAGATCAATTTGGGTGGGGCTGTTAATCTCTGGTGGTTTAGCAGGCATTGCCGGTATGGCAGAAGCGGCTGGACCACTTGGGCAGCTGTCTGCTCAAATTTCACCAGGCTACGGTTTTGCAGCAATTATTGTTGCCTTTATTGGTCGGCTCCATGCTGTTGGTATTGTATTGGGGGGGTTGTTATTATCCTTGCTTTATTTAGGCGGTGAAGCGGTCCAGTTAAGCTTGGGGCTTCCCTCAGCGTTAACATCAATTTTTCAAGGCATGTTGTTGTTCTTTTTATTGGCCTCAGACTTTTTAATATTTTATCGATTTACCCCGTCCCCCAAGCCTACAAAAGGTGGGGTTACATAATGGATTTATTTATAGCCATCTTTACAGGAACCATTATTGCGGCAACCCCGTTAATCTTTGCCGCACTTGGTGAACTTGTTGTAGAAAAATCTGGTGTACTTAACTTAGGCATCGAAGGCATGATGCTGGTGGGCGCAGCCGTCGGGGTATGGGTATCATACGCTGGACTTCCCATGCCTTTAGCAATTATGTCTGCCGCCGCAGCGGGTGCATTGGCATCTCTATTATTTGGTGTTTTAGCCCTAACGTTCCTAACCAATCAATATGCCGCTGGTTTGTCGCTAACGATTTTTGGCACCGGTGTTTCTGCCGTTATTGGCAAAGGTTTTGGAAGTGCACCCATTGATGCTTTAATACCGCTTGAAATTCCATTTTTAACGGAAATTCCAGTTATTGGTCCTTTATTCTTTAACTATGACCCCTTGGTTTATTTTTCATTTATTATGTTCGGGTTGATCAGCTGGTTTTTATACAAAACAAAGGCCGGGTTGGTGGTTCGAACCATTGGGGAAAGCCCGGAATCTTCTCACGCTATTGGCTACCCCGTTATTAAAATTCGGTATTTGGCCGTTATGTTTGGCGGTGCCATGGCGGGGCTAGGGGGCGCATATTTGTCGCTTGCATATACCCCTTTATGGGTCGAGAACATGACCGCAGGCAAAGGTTGGATATCGTTGGCGCTGGTAGTGTTTGCCGCATGGCGCCCAGCAAGGATTCTTTTTGGTGCGTGGCTTTTTGGCAGCATGACCATTCTTCAACTTCAAGGTCAAGCGCTAGGCATCAGCCTTCCCTCCGAAGTTTTATCCAGCTTACCCTATATAGCGACCATCGTAGTTTTGGTGGTTATTTCTAAAAATTGGCAATTTTTGGCGCTTAACTTCCCAACCTCATTAGCAAAACCCTTCCGCCCGGCGGAATAATTACACATAACGATTATTGGATTTACCGCTTTTGATATAAACTTAGAACATTCACATAAAGAGGACATTATGAATATTGGCACTGTCAGACTAAACTTAAATTTAAAGGCGCCTTGTTAATTACATAGAATGTTGTAATGAAACATCATAATCCATCCCGCTATTTCAAAATATCACTTGAAGTCATTCGCCTGGCTGTGATGATGTAAAACAGAGAAATGAGTCCGTATTGGCAACAAATACTGCATTGCCGGTAAATGTAGACAACGGCAGACAACCAAAGTATTTAGGAATGATCATCGGTACACAGGACAAACAATCAAATCTGGTCTTTCAACCGCAATTCACGCCAAAAGAGATGCTGGAGTTTGGTGTTTTTGGCGGTTGGTATTTCGAAGGTGATATCGACGAATATCCCTCCGAATGGTTCGAGAACGCAAAGTTGAGTTCCGACGGATATGATGTTGCCCTTAATTGTTTTGGCGTTACAGCCGGGCTTAGTCGTGCAGAATGGAAAGCCAAAGGCTGGATTACGCCCGAGGATCCACTGGGGTGGTTCCAGTGGTATTGTCGCTATACCTTGGGACGAAGGGTTTCAGGTGTCGACTGTTATCAGATTGGTCGCTGGAAGGCTTTTGGCCCCCGCCACATCGGTGGCATACGAGCCAATTGCGAGCCCATAGATCTTGATTGCCGCCCTCGCCAACGACAGGCCCTTCTTCAATGGGCCTATGACCCCTTTATTTGACTAGAATATTGGTACGGGACTAATATTCGCAAGTGATAAAAAAGTAATTAGCAGGTAAATTTTAATGCAGACATTCTCTCCACCTGAAGAAATATCAACTCACAGAAACCAACATCGTCTGCCATCCATAGGCGTATTAGTAACTAATCTCGGCACGCCTAGTGCCCCCACTAAATCATCTGTCCGGACGTATTTAAAAGAATTCTTGTCAGACCCACGTGTTGTAGAAACCAATAGGCTGTTATGGTGGTGTATCTTAAATGGAATTATCTTGAATCTTAGACCTGCACGCTCAGCTAAGGCTTACAAAGGCATTTGGACAGAAGAAGGCTCACCACTTCTTGTTCACAGCAGACGCCAAGCTTCTCTGATTCAAGAGGCTATTATAAAGAACGGCTTTGAAAATGTGCATGTTGAACTTGCCATGCGATATGGTCAACCTTCCATTAAATTGGGGCTTGAAGCACTTAGAGCTAAAGGCTGCGGCAAGATATTAATTTTACCGCTTTATCCCCAATACGCTGCGGCAACAACGGCATCAACCTTTGACGCTGTTTCAGACATACTTAAAGAATGGCGGTGGGTACCCGAGACTAGAACCGTGAGTTCCTATTATGATTATAGTTTATACATACAAGCACTGAGCAATAGCATTCGCGAGCACTGGGATAAGCATGGAACTCCTGATTGTTTGCTCATGTCTTTTCATGGCATACCAAAACGTTATCTCGTCCAGGGCGATCCTTACCCCTGTTTCTGCCATAAAACGGCTAGACTTGTTGCAGAAAAATTAAACCTAACTGATGACCAGTGGATGTTAGGCTTCCAATCGCGGTTTGGTCGCGAAGAGTGGATCAAGCCCTATACCGATGACATTTTAAAGTCATTCGGCAAGGAAGGTATGAAACGGGTCGATATCATCTGCCCTGGGTTTTCAGCAGACTGTCTTGAAACTATTGAAGAAATTGCAATTGAAAATCGAGATGTGTTCCTCAATTCAGGTGGGGAAGAGTTTTTTTATATACCCGCACTGAATGAACGAGAAGACCATATAAATGCTTTGACTCAGATTATTATGCGTAATGTATCCGATTGGGGATTAGACTGATTATCGAATTAGAAGATGAATACGAAATGGCGTTTATAGGAGCTATTATTGGGTCTGAAAGGAAGCCTGTTAGGGGGCAGAACAGAAGTAAAATATAATCATTAAAAACATTTACTCATGGCATTTTCAAACATTGGGTATTAGGAATATATTGACTTTAGTTCGCCTGTTCAGCCCGCCACCTTTAAGCATCATTTGCAGCCTATTAAAATTTGTCAATTATCCGGTTCACCATGCTGACGCCGATACCAAGTTGCAATGCTTTCGCTCTGAACCAAAGGCAGAAAATCCCAGAGGCAACAGGCGAATTCGCATGATATTCCGTCTGGTGTGTCTAATTGATTTTAAGAATATGCGAGCATATCTAGAACGTGAGCAATGGCTAATGCCGTTACCATCAAACCCAAAACCAAGTGTGTTCTCCACCAGAGCTTAAGGTATCGAACTGATAATGGCCGCCTGTTATTCGGATGAAGACAGCCGAAAACAGATAGAACAATGAGGCCAATGGCCAACAAAGCGGTGGATGGTGCTCTCAAAACCGCGCCGTGCACCAACAGCATCAATAAAATCAATGGTCCAAGCCATACATGGAGACGCTGGTAGGAAGTGGAATCGAGAGCGCTATTGGTTAACCGTTGCACGGGGAGTGCCCAGGTGGCTAAGTAGATGCCCATGAGTACCCAACCTGACCACTCAGACCAAGCTTTAGGCGTATCGAGTTCTAGCCAATGGTTGCCGACGAAAGCCAGGGAAACGATCATCGCCACCGTTAGGGTCAGACGTTGACGACGATCAAAGTCCCACATGCGTTTGGGCTCCAATCGCTTTCAACAGGGTTTGCAGGCTGTCACCAGAGGCTTGTTCCGCGACAGCTTGCATGAACTGATCGGCGTCAGGCAAGTAGAAACCATCTTTTGGCCACTGGGCGCCAATCTCGACCGGCGCTTCGGTAAATGCAGAGGCCTTGTCGAGATAGACCTGATAAACGTCACGCATTGCAGTTCGCAATATAGCTAGTCGAGTTAGAACTTCTTCGGCACTGACATTTTCTCTGGGGTACAACCACGTAGTGGCACCCATTGGGTCGTTCAATTGCCAATCCAGCTTGGGTGTGTCTGGGTGATTATTGTGGCAACTGACGCAACTTGGCGCTCCTGCCGGATCTAGAAACATCGCGGTATACATATTGTTGGATGGGTCTAGAAAAAACGCAGGATTTCCCTCCTTTTTTATTTCCTCGAAATGCTGAATCTGTATCCCAGTAAACTTGTTGAGTGGCGATAACGGATAGTCAGAACCAAGAAATAAGCCAACTTCTGAATTTGAGGATTGGAGCTGGATGCTGACGCCACGAAGGAATATCGCTGGTAGCGGCCCCGCTTCAACGTCAGTATCTGTCCAGTCCTCAGTGAACTTCATGCCTGTTTTTAATCCAGGGCCAACCACGCGCCGAGTATAGATCCCACGGGCTGCATGCTGTTCTGCGGCTAAAACATCGAAGAGTAACTTGACGGGAAATTTTGCACTAACCGCCGGTTTTGCTTCTGGCAACGGTTCTGGTGCACTGACAAAAAGGTAAACCAGCAGTGTCAGCAGAGCCAAGCCAAAGAGATGTCTACCTTTTAGTTTCATGGGTTCACCTTATTCCTTAAATTCGTTGCATCAGCAGATGGCGTTACCGCCTTGAGCCTAACAGGGCCGTAGGGCGAATCGCCACCCCTGAAATATTTTTGTAGGTCTGGTATCGAGATTACCTTGCCTAGATCAGTGGGTGTGGGGGCCAGATGATTCCCATGATAATCATGGCAGCCAAGGCAGCTTGACCATTGGCCTGAATTTACTAATTCTGCGTGGCTTGGTGATGCCGGAGGTATCAGTGGATCGTTCTTGAGATTCATCTCCTGGTGACAAGCGCTGCAGAACTCGATCTCTGTGTTAGTTACTCGCACATCTCGATGCTCTCTATGACAGCTGACACATTGGTCCGGACCGAGTTCTTCTCGAATCAGTGCATATTTAGATTCAAGAAATAGGTGAGGCGCGTGCATATCTTTTGGTCGGTCATGGCAATCCATACAGTTTTTATTAGACACAGGCTGATGTTGCCAGGGGCTATCACTCTCTCGCTGGCCTAGTAGAAACTGTACCTTTGCCTGTAGCTGCTGACGTGCGGTTCCTGGTGCCTCAACGTGGCAGGTATTGCAGGCAAGGTCGCTGTGTCCCGTATTGGGATAGCCAGTGGGCTTTGAGCTCATCAACTCGGGCGATGCCAGTATCAGTAATAATACCGCTACGATTAGCAATCCAGCGCCGTAGGCACGGCGAATAAATGGGGCTCGTATGGATGAATTAGTATCTTCGTTTTTCGAAAGAACAGGAGGTCCACCAGCATGTGTAAAGCGCTCTACATGGATAGAATCTTGAGGAAGGCCTAACGTCTGCAGCCCGCCAACAACGGTATTAATGTAAGCAGGGGGGCCGCAAACGAAGTATCGGGCATCCTGGTATTGATCTGAGATAATTGCAATGTCGTCAGCCTGCAGTCGCCCAGATTCTGCTGTCAGTCGAACCGTCAGCTGAATAGAGGGTTCTATTGCCACGGCTTGCCGAAGTTCCGTTAGAAATGGAAGCTCAGCCTCACTTCGACCTGAGTAGTGTACGTTGACGGCCGGTGCCGGTCGTCCGGCTTGCCCTTCGCTGATTGCTGCGCGAACGATCGCGATGGCAGGTGTTACGCCGATACCAGCAACGAAACAGACGGTTGGGGGCCCTTCTGGCGACCATGTTTCGTTACCTCTTGGCTGGGCGATCCGCATCTGCTTCAATAATGGGTCTCCATCAAAAAACCATCTTGAGAACATCCCCAGCGGCTCTCGTTTGACAGCAATCATAGGATGATTGCTCTCTGGTGGCGAGATCAACGTGTAGTTTCGGCTGATCCAAAGGCCATCGATACGACCGGATATGGTGATATATTGACCAGTATGCCAGACGACAGGGATATCCAGGTCAGGCTTCAACACAAAACTCCGGACATCGGCTGTTTCGATTGTTGATGAGGCGGTGATAGGTATCCATTCCGCTTGGCCAAGCAGACCTTCAATAGTGGGTATGCAGCCACCACAGATTGTGCCACATCCAGTGTTAAGGCGGAGCAACTCGACAGTATTCAAACCGCTGGCCACTTTGTCCATCATTGCGCCTTGGGTCAAACCCAAACAATTACATACGATGCTTTCTCTACTAGACTTTTGCGGTTCTGGATGCGGCAGACGAATACGGCCAGTTGCCTCAAAATCAGTAAGCAGGGCAATCGGTAGAATGGCGCCACTGAGGACCTGATCTATTAGCCAAGGTAGGTCAGACCAGTCTCCTGTGCAGGTGAGGCCCTTAATGTGACCATGTTTATCATATTGGATTGAGCGTTGGCTTCGACTAGGACGGTCGTTCAAAATGGGTTCGAACCATGTTGTATGATGATGTGTCGTCGCGCTTGTTGTATCCAGAACCTGCAGTGGTGCTATCTTAAAAGCCTTGAGTGCTGGTATCCAGGAAGACACGATACGGCGACCATCAACAAGTTCATAAAGTCGATTGATACTGGGCTGCCCATCTATCTCACCGATATAAGTCGACGATTGACCTACAGCCTGTGGTAACCGATATGAAAAATCGATGCCCTGAATCATTTCATGGAACGCTGGTGAATCACGATATAAATCTTGAAATTGTGGAGCGCTCAATTTTAGCAGCGTCACAGCCGACTCAGCTCTGGCCGAGGCGGCTCTCACGTCCATTGTAATCAGGGCGCGTTCACCGAAGGTTTGGCCAACGCCAACCTTGATCAGTGGTTGATCTGGTGTTGCTTCATGAAAAATTGTGACAGTACCTGAAACAACGGTGTAGGCAGCATCTCCCTCTTGACCTTCTTTGAATATGATTTCGCCAGAGTCAAATCGCAGTCGCTGTGATAAATCAACTACGTCAAGTTCATTCAACAAATTGAACATCTGAGACCGCTGCTGCAGATTCAGCTCTTCTCTTTCTGCGGCCCTGGAATGCAATAGGTGTGCTAGGGAGGGATGAACCTTGAGGAATTCAAGGAAAGTCGAGCCCTCAACAAAAAGCAACTCACAGGGGTTGGCGGCCTGCGCATCGCTGCCGCGTTTTCCACCACCGCTCTGTTCTAAAAGGTAGTGTTCGCCAATCAGTTGACCTGATTCGATTAAAGCCATCACTATTTTTGAATCGTCGGGCTTGGCGACTTGTACCCTTAATTCGCCTTTGGTGATCAGATAGACGCCGTCGCCAATATCTCCTTCTTTGAAAAGATTTTCCCCAGTCTCTAAGTAAATTACCTTTGACTGATTGAATAGTCCGCTAGCTGCCTCGACAGATACCTGACCAAGTAATGCTCTGTGAGCTAGATGATCGATTTCGGAACGGGACATAATTAAGTTTCTTTAAATACTAAAATTCAAGTTTATCTATAATTCAATAAAATTGAAAGGTTTGAATCCTCTTGCAATGTAGCGTTTTGTTCTAGGGTTTCTGCGACTGGTGATGCCGTTAGCCTTAAAATGATCGGCAATAGCTTGGGGAAATGTATTAGTTTGACGTCGCAGATTCTTGGACCCAGGCTTACGTCATTCTCGCCCCTAACATGAAGGATGCTGCACGAACAGTTGAACCATCTTCGTTCCTTCACAATGGCGCAGGGAACAGTCTGTCTAGGGATTGAAATATCTTAGAAGCGCAAAATATTATAACCGGGCACACTGTATGTTCAGCCGAGGTGAAGAATTTCATTGCAGAAATTGTCAAAGTAAAGAGCGCGGCCAACACTATTGCGAAACAGGCAAAGTAAGCAAACTTCTCCGCTCTCAAAGCTAGAATTGAGACTGTACAAGGTGGCGATGCAAGTGAAGGTTTTTGCCAGGTTTCAGTCCTATTATGGAAATCTCGAATCAGGCTCCAAGTGCAATGACATCTGTAGCCCAATCCGTAGCCAATTTTTAAATATTCCCAAAAGTATGTTGAACTTGAATGATACGCAGAGAAATGAAGGTATCAACGATGACATCAGTCAGTAAGTTGTCAACTTCTCCACTGAAATTGATATATGAACTTAGTTCTTAAGCATATCAAATTTCTTGCGGAAGATGCCAAACTAGTTGCCTTGAACTCCAGCATTGGAGTTGACCGGGCAGGTGCTTCTGGAAAAGGATTTGACGTGGTCGCCAATGAGACAAAAGTTCTGTCGAATCGCTCAAAAATAGCTCAGATAAGCTTATGTTTACACGTGCCAACGACATATCTATGTGATGTTCTGTCACTGAGAAACTCAACCTTCAAAACATTTGTATTGGCGATTTTAAGATCATTTACTTGAACGTGTTTGTTCCCGTGGATACCTACCGCTCGGGGTTTCTCGATGACGGAATTCTTTATTTATTTTTAGATAAACTATAATGGG
>CALJEW010000264.1 GCA_938074585.1 uncultured Rhodospirillales bacterium
CTTGCGGTTGCAAAATATTTTGACCAAGCAATTGATGCCAGCGTGACATTTTCGCGCGATGCACATAATTTGCGAGCCGATATTTCTGTGCATCCAGGCCCGCGTGGCTTGTTGATCCAAGGCAAAGGTGAAGGTCGCGACGCATATAGAGCCTTTGAAGGCGCTCTTACGCGTATCGCAAAACAATTACGCCGCTACAAACGGCGCTTATCCGATCATCATAAAGCGACGGCAGCTGAAGACTATTTGCAAGCATTGCAATATGTGATCGAGCCTGAACAAGAAGACTTGGAAAACGAGCCATATGGTCAGCCAGCGATCATTGCCGAGATGGAAACCCACATAGCAACATTGACCGTAAGCGAAGCCGTTATGCGGATGGATTTAGCCGATGCACCTGTGGTAATGTTCCGCAACAGTGCGAACGGCGGCTTAAATGTCGTTTACAAGCGAACCGACGGTAATGTTGGTTGGATTGATCCGGCAAACATTGAATAATACGGACATTTCGACGTGTCTTTAGTACTAAGGAAAATGCAATGGAGATCAATGATCTCGTCTCGCCAGATGGCGTGTTCGCAAACTTACGTGTAACAAGTAAAAAACAAGCTATTCAAGAGCTTGCACGACGGGCTGCGGATATTTCTGGGGAGCCAGAACGCGTTGTATTTGATGTGTTGATGGAGCGCGAACGCCTTGGCACAACAGGAGTTGGTAATGGCATTGCGATTCCACATGGTAAATTAGAAAAAGTCGACCGGCTTTATGGGATGTTTGCACGGCTTGAAGCGCCCATTGATTTTCAAGCGATTGATGATCAGCCGGTAGACTTGATTTTTTTGCTCCTGGCCCCTGAAACTGCGGGTGCAGACCATTTGAAAGCATTAGCGCGGGTGTCGCGTTTATTGCGTGATACTCAGACTTGTGAAAAATTGCGCGGTACCAATACCGCAGATGGCCTATACGCTATATTGACAGAAAGCATGGAAAGCCGAGCAGCTTAAATGGTTTTAGAATTTACGTTGCTTATTGAACGTAAACCGGGACCAGTTCATTTTCCAAAACCAAAGCCTTCGCATGATTGCGGTCTTCAACAAAAGCCAAATGTTGCCCATCGGCGGAATAAATGGCGTATCCGGCAATGCCTTCATGATGCTCTGGTTTTAAATAAGCAACGGTATCCGTACCCCAATTGGCAAAGTCTTGCGATGCCATGCTCAAATCATGAAAGCTTTCGGAGTTTATTTGGTATTCCATCTTTAAGTATCTCTCAACATGGGGTCTCGCTTTGGAAGAGCCTAGTATGTCTGTCATTAATCTCGGTTTTTAGCACCTTTTAAATGATGGCCTAACTAACAAAAATGGACGTAGCACTAGCCTACATCTATTGTTGTTGGGCGCTTTTTCTTTTTGTCAGGCGCGGCATTTTCAATTTTAATTGTCCTAACATCTGGTTCAGGAACAATCCGCTCTAAATCCACATGCAAAAGACCGTTATCCATACCGGCACCGGTAACTTCAATGCCTTCAGCCAAAACGAAACTGCGTTGAAACTGGCGGGCAGCAATGCCGCGGTGAATGAACACCCGGTGCGAATCATCATCTGCGTTTTGCCCACGGACAACCAACTCATTGTCTTCAACGGTAACGCTTAATTCAGCCATAGTAAAACCGGCAACAGCTAACGTAATCCGCAAGCCGTATTCGCTGGTTTGTTCAATATTATAAGGTGGATATCCTTCAGCAGATGCCTTCGATGCGCGGTCTAAAACCCGTTCGAAGTTTTCAAAACCTAGTAGTAAAGGACTGTTAAATGCAGACATGCGTGGCATTGCGCGTGCTCCTCCGTTTTGAGCGAGTACTTATTTGGGCCCACAATTGGCACCCCGTCCAGTTGATTAAATCAAAAAACCTGATTTAATTTACAGATTTGGCGTAAAATACCGAACTGTCAATAGGAGAAAACATTGAACCTTTTCCTTCAATAAAAAAATTAGTAAAGCTGGTACGCTAACGCCCAATTAATACTTATTTTCTCTAATAAAACTTGGCCGACTTTAGGTCCGTGTGGGTTCATAATATCAAACATATTAACAGACGGATATTATATTACATAGGGAAGACCGTAGGCGCCTTACTTATTTAATTGGACTCATGGCGCTTTTGGCTGTCAGCGTTACGGCTGTAACCACTTTCATGTTTTATGACGCTTACTTGATACAACAACGCTTGTGCTTTATCGAGTTGGCTTAAAGCCAAGCCCAGTTAATTGAAGCCATTGACCATTTTGATATCGCGTACAGTCAAACAGACCACTTAGATGGCGCACAAGGAACTACATTATCGCAAATCAAAGAGGCTCACAGTCGCTTTATAGGTTTTGGGGAAGCCGGTGAATTTGTACTCGCGCACACAAGCTCAAAAAAATTGCTTCGTTGTCACAGCGGCGCGATGAAACACAAGCCCTAGACACCACCATTAATCACAATACACTAATTCCGGCCCCTATGGTCAAAGCCCTTAAAGGTGAATCAGGTAGCATCATGGGCCCCAATTATAGTGGCGTTTCCGTACTTGCCGCTTATGAACATGTAGATGTTTTTAACCTAGGGATTGTTACAAAAATTGACTTAGCTGAAATTCGTGCTCCTTTTATTCAAGCCGGAGCCATGTTTTCAGTCATTGGAATTTTTTTGTTTTCATTACCAGT
>CALJEW010000265.1 GCA_938074585.1 uncultured Rhodospirillales bacterium
CTTTGATCTCAAAGCAGAAAGAGGTGGTGGCCCGTATATAAGAGATGAGGATGGAAACACAGATTTAGACTTCACGACATTCAACATTGACTGGAAACACAAAGGTGATTGGACCCCCACTACAGCAGGGACAAAAAGTGGTGACGAATGGGGGCATGGAACGCTGTCTTTACCGGACCGCTCAGTAAAATTAGACGAACTTGTCTTGGAAAATGCGTCATTATCTATCCTCGGGACCTATCTTGAAGCTGATGGAATCATTGGCAACGCCAAGGCCGAGGGCATTGTTACAGATATTATGATAGATAAAGAAAAGTTAGGCTTTGCAACTAGATTAAGGGATGGAATTGTGCGACCAGAAGACATCCAAACCGTCTCTGTGGGCACTACGTACGATCCAAAGTCAACATATTGCACTACTGAGCCTGGCAACAAGTCTGGCGCTCCAGACCATAAATATTTTTGTAATGGTGTGTTTACTGGGGTCGGTATTACTTATTATCAGTTTAATAAAGAAAGTAAGGTTGACTTTATCAGTCATCAAATTACCCCCCCTACCTTTGGGTCTAGTGCCGACGCTGAGAAGTTTCTCATTAAAGCCTTTTCAAAATATGGTTCGCCAAAAAAAGAAACTGGTAGCATTTGGGTTAAAGAGGTAGGCGACGACACAAAAATGGAAAATCAAATGACCAGTCTGATTTTCGGATGTAATGGATATCATACCCACGCTAAACCACTTAAGGCTCCCTCATATATTACTGTTGGGAAAGCCAACGATTTTGCTTCAATCACATCAAAATATTATATGTACGGCCTCTTGATGGATGATTGGTTTCAATTGCTTGATTTTGAAGTTCGCAGAGGTGAAAATACAGGGGAGGGCCAATGTGTTTGGGCTGGAATATCAGAGAGATCATATAAAACATCTGGCAAGATGGGTGCGCCTTCAGAAAGTCGGGTTCGAGTTTGGGTCCTAAAAACACCAAAAAATTTATCGACTTTGTTTAAAGACTATTAAAGAAATTGAAAAAACTATGAAGTACATGGTAACGAATGTCCGTCGTCATATAAATTGGAACACGCAACGGCCTGATCTAAGAGAGGATCTGGCTCATCTGGTTGATAATATTAAGCGGCGTGTTTGCGGTAATGAATACCATTAAAAAAATTGTAATATCTGCTGCTTCGACCGCGTTGGTCGCAGGCATGGCCGTTTCATCGCAAGCCGCTGAATGGAAAGGCTGGAATATTCACAAGCCGGGATATCCGAATACAGTTGCTATGGATAAGTTTGCTGATCTTGTAAAAGAAAAAACCGGTGGCAACATTACTTTAAAAATGTTCCATTCCGGCGTTTTGGGCAACCAGCCTGACGCGATTGAGCAAGTCCGTATTGGCGGCCTGGCAATCGGTAACTTTAACTTAGGCCCCATTGGTCCAATGGCCGCAGAAGCCAACGTAGTATCACTTCCGTTCATCTTTAAAGATATGGGACATATGCACCGTGCACTGGACGGGGCAGCTGGGGACAAAATCAGCGCCGGAATGGCTAAAATTGGACTGATCGCACTGGCTTGGTATGACTCGGGCGCACGCTCATTCTATAACTCCAAAAAGCCGATCATGGTTCCTGCAGATGTCGCGGGCATGAAGGTTCGTGTTATGAATAACGAACTGTATTCGGGGATGATTTCGGCATTGGGTGGAAACCCATCACCAATGGCATTTTCGGAAGTTTTTCAGTCGTTGAAAACCGGCGTTGTTGATGGCGCTGAAAACAACTGGCCTTCTTACGAGTCAACCGGTCATTTTGAAGTTGCTAGTTTCTACTCACTTTCACAGCATCTGATCATTCCTGAGTGTGTATGCGTGAATGCAAAAGCCTACAACGCGCTTTCTGCAGCCGATCAAAAATCTGTAAAAGATGCCGCACGTGAATCAGCTGTTCTGCAGCGTGATCTTTGGGAAAAGCGTGCCATTTCCAGCCGTGAAAAAGTTATGAAAGCTGGCGTCAAGTTCAACGAAATTCCCAACAAAGCAGCTTTCCAGGCCGCTATGGCTCCGGTTCATACCAAGTATTTGGCTGCGAATCCAAATCTGGTTCCTTTGGTTGAATTGATCAAAAACACCAAATAACTACTTCCTGTATGGTCATCGGTCATCACTCAAAAAGCGATTTACCGGTGGCCATTTTTTCATTTTGATTTCGTGATGTATTAAAACGCGATCGGGGGCGTCTTATGGACGATGAAAATGAAACTTCCGACAAGTCATTATTTGATAAATTTTTAGACTTTATTTCTGATGCCAGCATTCTGGTTACTGGCGTGGCGATGGTTGTATTGACGGTCATATTTGGCTGGCTCGTGTATGGTCGCTACGTGTTGAACGCGACACCGACCTGGGTTGAACAAGTCTCCTTACTCCTAATCGTTTTGATTGGCTTTGTCGGGGCCGCCGTCGGTATTCACAAAAACACACATTTAGGCGTTTCGTTCTTTCGCGAAATCAGTCCACGGCCCGTGCGTCGAGCTTTTGAGTTTATTTCGCACATTATCCTAATCGGTTTTGGCGCCGTGATGATGGTGAACAGTTACGAGCTAGTAATATTCAAATGGAGCACACAAATTCCACTAATCCATTTGCCAGAAGGATTGCGCGCGATCCCAATTATGGTATGTGGCGGATTCGTAGTTCTTTTTTCCATCGGCCACCTCATTCATTTCTTCAAGGGTATTGAAGAAATATCTGATTTAACCGAATAGCAACGGGGCTTTTCTCATGGGTTTACTCATCTTAATGGGTATATTTGCGACTTGCGTCGTTATCGGGCTTCCGGTCGCTTTCGCACTTGGTATCGCGGCAGTTTCGGCTTTCTATTTCGAAGGCTTGCCGCTCATAGTGGCATTTCAACGTATTGTGTCGGGCATCAACGTCTTTTCTTTAATGGCGATCCCGTTCTTTATTTTTGCTGGCGAACTCATGTTTCACGGCGGTATCGCCGCGCGGTTAGTCCGATTTGCTTCGTCGGCTGTCGGTGCAATGCGCGGTGGGCTTGGTATCGTTAATGTCTTTTCTTCAATGTTGTTTGGCGGCATTTCAGGGTCAGCCGTCGCTGACATTTCTGCATTAGGTTCCATTTTAATCCCGGTTATGAAAGAAAAAGGCTATGATGACGATTATGCGGTGAACGTGACAGTGACATCGTCAATCGCTGGCATCATGATTCCGCCCAGCCACAATATGATCCTGTTTGCTGTTGCTACCGGTGGCGGGGTGAGTATTTCAAAACTATTCCTCTCAGGCGTCGTGCCGGGCGTCGTAATGTGCCTTTGCTTGGCGATCGTCGCCTATGTGATCGCCGTTAAACGCGGGTATAGTTCGGAAGTATTTCCGGGCTTTACGGCGTTGTTCCTGCACTTTATCTCAGCTTTACCGGGATTATTTACCGCAGTCATTATTGTCGGCGGTGTTTTGAGCGGGATTTTCACAGTGACCGAATCCGGCGCATTCGGAACAATCTATGCCTTTTTGGTGACCGTTCTGGTCTATCGCTCTTTGACCTGGGAAAGTTTCAAAACGGCCGTGGTCAGCTCAGTTCGAACAACATCAATGGTGATGATCCTTATTGCCTGTGCGGCGGCGTTTGCCTACATGCTGACGTACTTCCAGGTGCCAACCAAAATGATCGAGTTCATGAACGGGGTATCAGACAACCCGATCGTCATTTTGTTGATGATCAATTGCATGCTTCTTATCTTGGGCATGATCATGGATATGGCGGCACTAATTTTAATTTGCACGCCGATATTCCTTCCTGTTGCAGTCGCGATTGGTGTTGATCCGTTGCAATTTGGTATGATCCTAATGATGAACCTAGGCCTAGGCCTTTGCACGCCGCCGGTGGGCGCCTGCCTGTTTGTTGGTTGTGCTGTTGGCAATGTTCCTATTGAAAAAGCTGTTAAAACGATCTGGCCATTTTATGCGGCGATTTTTATCGCGCTTATGATGACTACTTTCATTCCGGCAATTTCCCTCACTTTGCCCAATCTGCTAGACGGATAAATTTTATGGTTGACCTGCAGCTTAATATTCAAAAACGGGGACGGCTGGCAGATCAACTTTATGGTCAACTGCTGGAAAAGATCGTTACAGGCGAACTAACTGAAGGCGACAAACTGCCGTCAGAAAATGAAATCTCGCGGGCTTTTGAAGTGTCCCGCCCGGTTATTCGTGAAGCCTTGTTGCGACTTCAAGTTGACGGCTTGGTATATTCCCGTCAAGGCGTAGGGTCATTCGTAAAGGCCCGTCCTCCCGAAGGCCTGATCCAATTTGCGGAACCCTCTGACGTTGCTGGTCTTCTCAGATGTTTTGAGGCGCGCCTGCCATTCGAAGGAACTGCGGCGGGGCTTGCTGCACAACGGGCAACGCCGGAAGACATTGAAAGGGTCAAGAAAGCGTTAGACGCGTTTGAACTGGCGCTTGAAGGAGAAACATTGGCTGATACGGCGGACTTTGATTTCCATTTAGCCGTCGCAAAAGCCACTGGCAATGAGTTTTATGTCAGCATTCTGGCGTCACTAAATTCAGCAATTCGTTCGGGCATGCAAGTCGCACTGCGGATTACCAAGGGC
>CALJEW010000266.1 GCA_938074585.1 uncultured Rhodospirillales bacterium
CTTCATGCGATGTGTAAAAGGCGGTTTCGCGAATTTGCGGAGTTTGTTCTGCCGTCATTCCGCACGCAGACATAAAGGCCAACGCTTCACCAATTTGATTGGCTAAATCTTTGTACTTTTCGCCGACTTCACCGTTAGCTGCAAAACCCAATGTCCATAGGTGTACTTTATGTAAGTCAGCATAGCCACCTTGGGCAAAAGCCCGCAGCAAGTTCAGTGTTGATGCTGATTGGTTGTAAACACGCATTAGGCGTGTGGGGTCTGGAATACGGCCTTCTTCGGTAAACGCCATTTTATTGACCATGTCCCCTCTGTAAGAATCCAGAGTAACACCGTCAATGGTTTCCGTTGGCCCAGAACGGGGTTTTGCAAACTGACCCGCTAAACGACCGACTTTAACAATAGGAAGTGCTGCGCCATAGGTTAGCACAATAGCCATTTGCAGCAACACGCGGAAGGTGTCGCGGATGTTGTCTGGGTGAAATTCAGCGAAGCTTTCAGCGCAATCGCCACCTTGCAGCAAAAAACCTTTGCCGTCACATACATTACCTAAAGCGCGTTTTAAGTTTCGGGCTTCGCCTGCAAAAACAAGCGGTGGTGATACGTGTAATTGATCCGTAACGCTTTTGAGTACGGCTGCATCCCGATATTCAGGTTGCTGCAGTATCGGTTTATTGCGCCAGCTTGCCGGTGTCCACTGTTCGGCCATAATCTTCCTCATCTTTTTTCTTGTGTCCAGAAATTTTAGTTGACCGATATACGCTGGTTATGCCGAGTTTTCCAGTAAAACACGAAAACAATTTTTTAGGCCTGTTTTCGTGTGGCAAATTAAGCGTTGTTGTCGAATATTTATTTTTAATGACTTTTATATTCGCTGGGGTCTGGTATTGGTTTTCTAAAATACCAGACTTGGCTTAAATGAAAGCCGCATCCGAGTAAGAAACTAGCTAATTCTTTAGTTTTTCAACGTTTCTGTAATGATCTCGACGCTGGTTTTGTTGCACAGCTTTGCCACGGACCCTAAAAAGGCTTTGCCTTTATCTATGGCAAAAGCACGCTTGACGACGGGCCCGTCAAATTAAACCGTATCGTTGTCGAACGAGTTTAAATAATCGAAGCTTGCGTCACCGGCACCAAAATCATCTAAAGCAAAACCAGAGCGAATGATATCATTCGTGAACTTAGCTTTCCGGCAACATTAATGGGATCAAGGCGCTAATCTTTGCGCTTTTCCCGCATCGTGACAAATTCTTCCGCAGCCGTTGGGTGAATACCAATTGTTGCGTCGAATTGAGCTTTCGTCGCCCCACATTTGACTGCAATGGCAATGCCTTGAATAATCTCTGGGCTGTCTGATCCCATCATATGGCAGCCTAAAACCTGGTCCGTGTTCTGATCAACGATTAATTTCATAATCGACATTTCTTGACGACCCGATAAAGTATGTTTCATGTTTCGAAAGCTAGATTCATAGACATCAATAGGCCCAAGGGCTGCGGCTTCAGGTTCCGTTAAGCCAACGGTGGCAATCGGTGGTTGGCTGAAGACGGCAGACGCCACGTTTTTGTGGTCTGCAGCGGTTGGGGTGTCCCGATAGACCGTGTTAACAAAAGCCATGCCCTCTGCAAGTGCAACGGGAGTTAAATTGATCCGGTCCGTCACATCGCCAATGGCATAAATATTGTCGATATTTGTTTGTGAGTAAGTATCGACTTCAATGGCATTTTTCGAGTTAGTCTCGATGCCCACCTCTTCAAGGCCAATGTCATTGGTGTTTGGTGCGCGGCCTGTGGCGTACATAACGACGTCGACATTTAAAGGGTCGTGTTTGTCGAAAAGTAAAGTGTAGTCGTCCTCTGGGTTTTTGACGATAGAAGTAACATTGACGCCGCTGTGAATTTGGATACCTTTATTGATTAATTCGCTTTGCAGACCATTGCGCATGCTCTCATCAAAGCCGCGTAATACTTTGTCTGCACGAATGATTTCATGAACTGCGGACCCCAAGGCATTGAAAATTCCCGCAAATTCGACAGCAATGTACCCACCGCCAACAATTGCCACACGTTTTGGCAGCTCTGGTAATTCCAGAGCTTCGTTTGACGTGATTGCGTGTTCTATACCAGCAATTTTAGGCATTGTTGGCCAGCCACCGGTGGCGATTAATATGGTTTCTGCTGTTATAGTTCTCCCATTAACCTCTACACGATGAGGCCCAACCAGGCGGCCCTTTCCTTCAATTTCTTCAACACCGGCATTTTTTAATAAATTATGATAAATACCTTCTAAGCGGTCGAGCTCTTTATTCTTGGTGGTTATTAACTTAGCCCAATTGAAATCTGGTTTTGCGTCGGCCCACCCAAAACCGACCGCGTCTTCAAAATCATGGGCAAAATGAGCACCATAGACCAATAACTTCTTAGGAACACAGCCGCGCATAACGCACGTGCCGCCGGTTCGCATGCTCTCGATGACCGCAACGCGGGCTCCCGTAGCTGCTGCCATGCGTGATGCCCGAACGCCGCCAGAACCGGCACCAATGGTTATTAAGTCATAATCATAAGAAGTCATTCGTTGAGCCTTAAAGCAATTGAAACAGGGTTCTGACATAAGGTGCTTGATGTTAATAATCCAGTCTAAATTAAGGGACTAGTTACATAGTGGGGAAGGTACGTATTAAGGCATAACTTCATACTATTGGTTCATCAATAGGAACGAACAATGAATCTCGAGCAGGCCCACGTTTAGCGTAAAGCACGGCAAGCGTCAGTAAGGTTGCAAAAACCATAGTCTATATGGACCTCCAACATAAACTGGTGCGGCATTTTAAGCACTATAAATTGATGGATGCTTCTGTTTATAGTAGTTGCGTTTTTGCCGAATTAGATTTGATCTTATTTACTGTTTAGCCTGTCATTTTTAAGGGTAATCGATTATTAAAAGGCTGGAGGCTGTTTTCACAAAGCACTAAATGACATTGTTTGACTTAGGTTTTGATATGAATATTAACTCACACCCGCCTTCTGAGGACACATATTTATTAGCATTGAATTTGTGTAGGCAAGGCAACCTAATAGATGCACGCAAATTATGTCAGTATAAATTGTCACAAGAACCCAGACATGCTGCTACTTTGCATCTTGCAGGTCTTATAAGTGCGCGAGAGCTGAAATTCAAAGAGGCTATAAAGTTATATAAAAAAGCAATTAAGATCGATGGAAAAGTAGCTCAATATTATTCGAGTATGGCAGAAGCGCAGGCGATAATTGGGGATTTTGTTCGGGCTAAAAATACGTTTCGTCGTGCGATTTTATTACAACCTGAAAACGTTAATTTCTTGTATGGCTTGGCGACAGTCAACATGCAGTTGGGAGCGTTCACAGATGCAGTGGCGTCTCTTTCACGCGCGATTGAGCTTGCTCCCAACGAAGGGGAGTTTCATGCGCAACTTGGAGTAGCCCTACAGAAAGATGATGTCTCCCGCTCCATTAGCGCTTATGATAAGGCCATAGAGCTAGGTTCTGATAGCGCCTTTGTGTATTACAACTTGAGCACAGCCCTTTCACAAAATAACGACTATAGTCGGGCAATTGTGGCTCTGCAGGAAGTTATAAGGCTGGATCCTCAGCACCAACGTTCCTATCGGAGTTTGGGCCATATTCATCTTGTATGTGGGGATTACCATGAAGCTATATCGGCTTTAC
>CALJEW010000267.1 GCA_938074585.1 uncultured Rhodospirillales bacterium
GATCGATTAGATGATCTTGTTTAGCTTTACTTCATTGGCTTTTCTCATTCTGCCCATAACAACACCTAAATCGTGTTAGATGGTTTAACCCCTTTATTTATTTCCAAAAAATCATCTAATGCGGCTTATTTTTTCCGAACCTTCAACGAGGTGTTGAAAATGTTGCTGGCAAGTGGAAAATACGATGCCTTTGTTGCAGAGTTTTAATCTTCTGGTATCTCAAACCGATCCCGAAACTGTCCAACTTATCAATAAAGTGAGTTATAAATCTTAAACAATGCGCTTTTCGTCATCAAATAGCTTGTGCTGGAGTTCTTTTTTTATAACTTAATTCATGTCATAATTATTTAGAGGCTTCCGTCTATGAGTATCACTATTTATCACAATCCCCGTTGTTCTAAATCGCGACAAACTTTGGCCCTGCTTAGGGGAAAAGGAATACAACCCAACGTTATTGAATATTTGGAAATGCCCCCAAGCGCCCATGAATTAACCTCTATTTTGGCCAAAATGGGCAAAGGCCCAAAAGATATATTGCGCCTGAAAGAGGCAAGGGAAGAAGGGATTGATTTAAGCAGCGATGGGGACCAGCTGATTAAGGTGATTGTTGCCCACCCCCGCGTCCTTGAACGCCCAATTGTTGTGAATGGCGACAAAGCCGCAATAGGCCGCCCACCTGAAGCTGTATTGAACATTTTATAAGACTAACAAAAAGTGCCATACTATATTTTTTATGGGATGCAGTATTAAAATAAGACCTACGACCATCGGATAAAACACCGCCCATAGGGGTTATCAATGGCTGACAATAAAACATCTAAAAATGCTGTAATACTTCAACCTGCAAAACCTAAAAAGGGGCGTCGCGCGTCCGCCGTTTTAAAACCAGCCGTAAGATCCACCCCAAAAGCAGCCCCCACACAGAAACTGGCCTCGACTGCTAGGCTAACTTCAAAAGAAAGGGCCGTTTCGCAAGCCTTGCCAAGCGATCAAAAGCTGGCATTACGTGAACGCAAAGCCGCGCGCATATACGCAACAGGCATTGAGCAACACAAAAATAATAATCTGAATGCGGCGATTGAATCTTACGGAGAATCCTTAATCCTCAGTCCAAAAGCACCCGAAGTTTATAACAATATGGGTGCAGCTTTGCGCGGGACGGGCAAACTGGAGGCTGCTGTTGCTTGCTATCGTCGCTGTTTGATTATCCGCCCCAACCATCCAGGTGTCTATTCGAATATCGGTAACGCCTACCGTGAGCTTGGTAGCTTGCAGCTGTCCATAGAAAGCCATCAACGAGCCGTAGAACTAGCCCCTAATGATGCTTCCACTCATTATAATCTTGGCCTAGCCCTTCGTGATTTTGGCCATACAGAACAATCCTTATCAACGTTCGAGACGGCTTTACGCCTAGACCCCGATCATGTAGAATGCCGCTGGGATCGATCTTTAACACTTCTCGCATTAGGCGACTATGCGCGTGGATTTGAAGAGTTTGAGTGGCGTTGGAAATTAGCCCGAACCCCTAAGCGTGCCCTTACAACGCCTGAATGGGACGGGTCTAAACTAAAAGATAAAACTGTCCTCATTTACCAAGAGCAGGGCATTGGCGACATGATCCAATTCGCCCGCTATATCCCTTTGGTTAAAGAGCAGGGCGTAAATGTGGTTGTTGAATGCCAGCCCGAATTAGCTTCTTTAATGTCTACAGTTCCCGGTATCGATAAAGTAATTAACGTCGGTTCCGCATTACCTAAATATGACTGTCATATAGCAATGATGTCATTGGCGCGAGTGTTTAAGACAACTTTGGAAACCCTTCCGAATAAGACCCCTTACATGGGCCCTCCAGAGGGGGTTACTATTCAATTGCCGACTTCGATGGATCATCAGCGCCAAATTGGCATTGCTTGGGCCCGGCGCCCAACTCACACCAACGACATAAATAGATCGTGTGATTTTAAATATTTTATTGAGCTGTTAGGCGTTCCTGGCGTTAGCGTATATAGTCTACAAAAAGGCTTGTACGAAGCCGACATCAAAGAAAACGGTTGCAGTGCCTTGGTTATTGAAATGAGATCGAGGTTGAACGATATTACTGATACAGCAGCCTTAATCCAACAGCTTGATCTGGTAATCACAGTCGACACGGCCGTTGCCCATTTAGCCGGTGCTATGGGAAAGCCGGTTTGGGTTGTTTTGCCGTTTGTAGCCGATTGGCGCTGGATGGTTGAAACGTCTGAATCCCCTTGGTATTCATCTATGCGGCTGTTTCGGCAACGCCAACCGGGCAATTGGAAGCAAGTCTTTATCGATATCCGCGAAGCGCTGCGCGAGGATCTGAACTTATCCGAACTAAAACCAATCAGCCTCTAAACAATAAAGGAAACCGTTTCGTCTATTTCTTCCTAAAAGACACTGCCGTTAACAGTTCAGTAGGATATCTCTGGTAGATTATTTGTGTATTGATATGTGTAATTTGCATGGTGTCGACTGGCAATAAACTACAATCGGAGCCTAGGCGTGGCCCAAGATAAAAAAGTATTTGCAGATGGGGCTGTTATTTTCCGAGAAGGGGATTCCGGAGAAGACGTCTTTGAGCTTATTTCTGGTACTGTTGACCTTTTGGTAAAACGAGACGGAAAATACACGCGAGAACAGGCCATCCAATCGGGAAGCTCCTTTGGTGGAGATAGCGACACGACATCTGGAATCCGCCTTTTTACAGCACGCGCCAACGGCCGCGCCGTCGTTCGCAGCGTTCAAGCCAACGCCGTTCCCGCACTTATCCCCAAGGCCACCCCAACTGCATCTTCGCCCGGTATCCTTAATCGATTAATGCAAACCTTTTCAGGAAGCGCTGCCACGCCTCAGAAACAAACGTACAGCAATCCTGGTCTTTTGCGCCGCCTTATCGAAGGTGCCGGAACAGATTATGAACGTATCGGCATTCGCGTCGCCCGATTATCTGGCCCTGACGGCGAAAAACATTCACGTCATATCATTTCCGCTATTGGAAATACGCAAGAGCTGCAAACACGGGGCATTAATAAAGTTTTATCGATCAATCAAAGCGCGGGTGCTCCAAGCCAGTTGGCTCGGCTTGCTGGTTCTGCCCGACAATTTTTGGCCGATCAATCTGCTGATTTACTGGTTTGGGGAAGTGTCCTAGAATCAGGAACGGTGATGCATTTGCATTTCGTCGCCCGCGCAAACTGGGACCAACAAGCACCAGGAGCTTTTCAGTTAGAAACCACTTTAGCCTTACCCATAGACTTCAGTGCATCAATGGCTGATCTGTTGCGAACAGTTTGCCTTGCCGCCGTCTTGCCCAAAACCGCCGACAAACGTCAAATGCGAACATCAGCGCTTTTCAATGCACTCAACACTGCAAATGCAGCTTTTAATAATGTCCCCAATGATTTTTCAAACCGTGAAAAATCATGCCTGCATTTGTGCTATGGAAATGCCATCGCCGCCGCATCGAAATCCAGGTACAATCCTGAGCTATTGTCCAAGGCTGAAACCCAATATCAATTGGCATTGGGGAATTTAGATTTAGACACGGCCCCAGTTGAATGGACCCAAGTAAAAAAGCATTTAGCCAGCATGACTCATATTGAAGCCGAACGAAGTCATGACCCCCAAGCCCTTACAAAAGCCAATCTTGAATTAACAGAGGCCCTGGCCGCGCATACTAAAGATCGTCATGGCCAAGCATGGGCAATTCTTCAAAATCGCTTAGGTCTCGTATCTTATCGATTGGGATTCGATGATGGCAATAGGGAGCTACTCAGGCAGGCGTTGCGCTGTTTTCAGTTGGCTTTGCGGGTATATACAAAAGACAATAACCCATTGCGGTGGGCTGAAATTATGAGCCATTTTGCCCAAGCAGCGCAAGTGTTAGGGGGGCTTCAACAAAGCTCGGATGCGCTGGCAACCGCTGTCAATGCGTGCAAAAATGTTTTGGAAATTCGTGACTTTGAACGCGCCCCAAAAACATGGGCCGCCAGCCAAAGCAACTTAGGAAGCGCCCTCTTTTTACTTGGTAAACACACCCGGAGCATTAACCACCTTGAAGCATCCTTGGCTGCTTTTAAAAGTGCCCTAGAAGTTTATCAAAAATTAGGTGCCACCCGCATGGCCGCTACCACGCAAAAGAATTTAGCCCGAGCAAAAGATATGGTTGAAATTTATCAGCCCAAGAATACAACCCAATTAGATTGGGAAAATGCTCTTGCTGAAGGCATTCAAACAAATACACAAGAAATCCCGATCTATGATATTGTTGACGTTGAAGAAGATGATGATTTGCCGTGGCCCGATGAAGCCCTGAAAAGCAAAACCGCTTAACTTAACTTTGCATAATCTTACACGAACCAGACACAATTCCTTTAGGCCCTCGCATCTCAAGAGAAATCAGCTTATATGTAGATCAATTGAATTCATTAGGATTTTGCGATGCGCCGCCAAAAGGATCAAACAAAAATAGATTGGATTCAAACCGATGGCACACCTATATCTTGCGCTGAAAAAATTGCATGCCTCAATGATAATCTTAGTCTTCTGCGCCAAGAATGCCAAGACGTTTTAGAAGATGCCCTTTTGATGGGCTGCGACGAAAATCAATTGCGTGACGTTTTACATGATGTGGTCTCAAAAACGACCAATCCTCTAAAAAAGTAGGGTCTAGACTCTCTAATTTCCACATTCAGAAATCACAAAGGCATAGGCCGCTGCCGTTTCTTTCAAGCGATCGAACCGCCCTGCTGCACCCCCGTGCCCAGAATCCATATTGGTTTTCAGGACCAACAAATTATCATCAGTTTTTAATTCCCGAAGTTTTGCTGTCCACTTCGCTGGTTCCCAATAGGTGACGCGCGGATCGGTCAGGCCAGCAGAAATGAACAAAGCTGGATACTCTTGCGCACAGACATTGTCATAGGGCGAATAGGATCGGATATAGCTGAACGCCTCCGCATCCTCAATCGGGTTTCCCCATTCGGGCCATTCCGGCGGAGTTAGCGGCAAAGTAATATCGCTCATGGTGGTTAGCACATCAACGAATGGCACTTCAGCTACAGCGCAGCCAAATAATTTAGGGGCCCAATTCACAACCGTCCCCATCAGCATTCCTCCGGCTGATCCACCGTGGGCAGCGATTTTTCCTTTTGATGTGTAACCCGTCTCGATCAAATAGCCGGCAGCACGAATAAAATCGCTGAAGGTGTTCTTCTTAAATCCGCGCTTCCCGGCCTTATACCAAGCCGAGCCCTTTTCCATACCGCCCCGAACATGGACAATGGCATAAACAAAGCCCCGATCAACCAAGCATAATCGAGCCGTAGAAAATGATGATGGGATGGCATGACCGTAAGAGCCATAACCATATAATAATAAAGGGGCAGCCCCATCCAATGGCGTTCCTTTTTTGTACAACAATGAAATAGGAACAAGGGCGCCATCAAAAGCGGGGGCAAAAATACGCTTTGTTACATAATCATCAGAATTATGACCCGATGGAACTTCTTGTTCTTTGCGCAAATCGCGTGTGCGCTCGGCCATGTTGTAATCATATACCCGTTCCGGCGTTGTCATGGATGAATAAGTAAACCGCAAAACAGGTGTTTTATATTCATACCCCCCCAACAATCCCAAACCATAAGCATCTTCATCAAACGTGATGTCATGTGATGTATTCGACACAAACTCAGTGATAATAATTTTGGGCAGACCTTCGACGCGCTCAATTCGGGCCCAAAAATCTACAAAAATTTGCACACCCAAAATCAAATTGCCCGGTTGATGGGGGGTCACTTCAACCCAGTTTTCGCGGCCCGGATTTGTAACTGGAGTTTGAACAATCTTAAAATCTTCAGCGCCATCTGCATTGGTCAGAATTAATAAATGATCACCGTGATGGGCGACTTTATATTCATGTTCTATTTGACGCGGTTCAACCACAACGGAAACAGCATTCGGCTGATCTGCATCAATTAAATGAACTTCTGACGTTTGATGGTCGTGGGCTTTAATAAGGATATATTTGCCACTTTCTGTTTTGTCAATAGAAACAAAAAATCCTGGATTATTTTCGCGGTAAATCTCTTGATCATCGCTTTGCTGGGTGCCCAAGGCATGGCGCATGACGGCGCAGGGGCGGTGATTATCGTCCAAAATTGTATAATACAGGGTTTGATTGTCATTAGCCCATTCGACCGCCCCATGAGCGCCCGTGATCACATCATCCAAATCGGAACCAGTGGCTATATCCCTAACATTAATGACGTAAATTTCAGACCCGTTCAGATCAACACTATAAGCCAAGCGGCTATGATCTGTGCTATGCGTGACGCCTGCTAGTTTGAAAAATTTCTGCCCCTCGGCTTCTTTATCGCCGTTTAATATGACTTCCGCAGCTCCACCAGCTTTAGCGTCCCGGCATAAATGGGGATGTTGACCACCCGACACATATTTACTGAAATACAAATAGTCACCATCTGGCATTGGAACCGATGCATCATCTTCGTTAATCCGTGCCTTCATTTCATCAAATAAAGTAGTCGTTAATTCGGCCATTGGGGCCAACGCCGATTTAGCGTAAGCATTTTCAGCTTCTAAATAGTCCCGAATATCAGGTTGCAAAACGCTTGGGTCCTGCATCACCTGTTGCCAATTTTCATCTTTCAGCCATGCGTAGTTGTCGCTGAGCGCTACACCGTGCTGAGTAATAGTGGTTGGGCGTTTTTCGGCATGAGGTGGCTTAAAATTTACAATCGACATGTATGTTTCTCCAATTTATTTCTATAAACATAATCAGCCAAAGGCTGTTCTAAAACCCCGAATTTCAGTTGTTTAGAGATTTCTCAGCCAAATCATAAATTTCACCTCGGATGGGGCCTTGGTTGGGGTCATCGGCAAGCGCAGTAAACCATCGGTCCGGCGGCGATTTGGCTTTGTGGTGGTGCCATGTCACATCACGCAACAATCGTTCTGCGCCTCCGTTTAGAAAAGTTGGGATTTCAATGCCATTTAATTGAGCCCAAACCCCAGCCCAACATCGGCCAACACTAAAGGGGTTGTAACCGCCCCCGCCCGATACCAATAACGGCAACCCCAATTGCTTCAGCTCGTCAACAACTCGCCAAATAGCGCGATTTGATAATTCCAATTTGCTTTGCGGATCATCCGCCAAAGCATCAACACCACATTGCAAATAAATCACATCGGGCGCGAAATTTTTTATTAATACCAGTGCAACCGTATCGATTAAGTAATCAAACTCCGTATCGTTCAAACCTTTGGGGACTGGTAAATTTCGGGCCATCCCACCCGCCCTATCTTCAACGGAACCCGGATCGCCCGCTTTAACGCCACGTCTTTGGGGCCAACGCCCCTGTTCATGAACCGACAACGTATAAACCCGGTCTTCACCATGGAATGCCAATTGCGTGCCATCGCCAAAATGAGCATCGATATCTAAATAAAATACCCGGCGTGCGCCCGTTTCCAAAAGCCTCCGGATGGTCAAAACTGGCTCGTTCAAATAACAAAAGCCACTGGCTTTATCTGCTAGGCCATGATGTTGTCCACCGCCAATATTAAAAACACACGGAGCCTCATCAAACATCAATAGATCTGCCGCTATTTGCCCCCCACCACACGCCGTAGCTGGGCGACGATACATTTCAGGATAAATGGGGTTTCCATTTATACCAATATTGTAACGAACCCGATCCGTTTCTGAAGGGGGGTGGCGTTCGGCATTCATCAGGAATCGAATATAATCAGTCGTATGGAACTCAACTAGTTCTTTATGGGTCGCTTCGCGACTTTCTATGTAGTTGGTCTTATCCAACCACCCCAAAGCCTTAACCAAGTCCGTCGCCAAAGAAACTCTGGGAATTGCCAAGGGATGACCAGAGCCATAGGTTGAGCTTTCATAGATCGGATGGCTGATGAAAATAGGTTTTGTCATAAGATCTTATAATTAAAACAATTCAGCACCTCTGTCCCGCTTTCTCATATATCAGCTTTTAAAGATGGTTTCCGATGCTATCTTCATAACCAAATAAAAATTACCGATATTTAAGGGTTTCACACTATGTTTGAGCTTTGGGTACCGATAACCATCGCGGCTGCTTTTTTGCAAAATGTCCGCTCTTCTTTACAAAAATATTTAAAAGGCCGCATGGGCACGTCGGGTGCGACAATGACGCGCTTTATTTACGCGGTTCCTTTCGCGGCGCTTTATGCCTATTCATTACACACTTGGGGCGGCTTCAATTGGCCCACACCAAACGGGCGGTTTTTCGCTTATATGATGACCGGCGGCTTAACCCAAATCAGTGCGACGGCTTTATTAGTCTATTTGTTTTCGTTTCAAAACTTTGCCGTCGGCACAACGTTTTCAAAAACAGAAACCGTTCAGGCCGCCATTTTTGGTGCCGTTGTGCTTGGCGATTCGCTCAGCATTGGTGCATTACTAGCAATTTTCATCAGCTTGATCGGTGTTGTGATTTTATCGGTAGCGCGTGAAAGCACTATGACCTTGCGCACGATTTTAACCTCATGGACCGGCAAACCCGCTCTAATAGGATTAGCATCTGGAGCCTGCTTTGGTATTTCGGCCGTTAGCTACCGTGCAGCATCGCTTTCTTTGGGCGGGGAAGGCTTTTTAATGCAAGCCGGCTTTACACTTGCCTTTGTGACCGTATTTCAAACGTTAGTTATGACCGTTTATTTATTAATTCGCGAACCAGCCGAATTAGTGCGTGTCCTTAAATCGTGGCGGATCAGCGTTTGGGTGGGCTTATCCGGCATGGCGGCATCGGCAGGTTGGTTTACAGCTATGACCATACAAAACGCGGCTTATGTGCGGGCACTCGGGCAAATTGAACTCTTATTTACCTTTGCTGTCTCATTGTTGTTCTTCAAAGAAAAAACCAACCCCAAAGAAACGATCGGTATTCTTTTGGTCTGTAGCGGGATTCTTATACTCCTGCTTTATGTTTAAAGGCTTCAAAGATTAAGTTTCGACAGTTAAGCCTTGCCAATCCATGAGAAGTAACCATCATGTGCAGTCTCCCATTTTAAATAGATTAAGAGTACAGTCCGCCATGAGCAGCCAAACAGACATCAAAGCCATTATTGCAAATTGCCTAGAAGATGCGACCTTCAGCGAGCTTCCTAACCATGAGCATGGAAAAGTTCGGGATTCCTATAGTTTAAGCGATGGCCAGCGAGTGATGATTTCAAGCGATCGTCAATCGGCTTTTGACCAGGTTTTGGCCGCGGTTCCCTATAAAGGACAAGTTCTTAAT
>CALJEW010000268.1 GCA_938074585.1 uncultured Rhodospirillales bacterium
TTCTGAAAGTGAAAATATACTGAATTTCTTATTTATAAACGATGTTTTCTGAGTATATGATTGTGGGGTTTTCTCGCTTGTGCAAATACCTACTGGGATGCGCCAATTACAGCAATTCCTATGAGGCTGAATACAAGACTACGCAGAATACGTTTGACTTGAACCGCCCTATTTTATCCAGTCACAGTAGAGCGTTTATGGTCCGTATTAAAAATTACAGCTGTGTGATCTCTATAAGGGTACATCGTATTTAACACGGTCGCTTAAAGTTCCTATTTTGTCATACAACGCGCGCGCTGTATAGTTGCCGTCATCTGTGTGCCAATACACGCGATACCAGTTGTTTTCTTTACCCAGCGCAATTAACCGCTCAATCAATTTACGGGCAACGCCTTTACAACGGGCTTCGGGGGTAACGTATAAGTCTTCCAAATAACACACATCGCCAATTCCCCAGGAACCGGGGTGGGTGACGTAAATTGCAAAGCCTAAAGTTTGGCCTCGGTCATTTTCGGCAATGGAGCAATACATTGTGCACGTATCATCAAAGAACCGTCGCCACGTTTCGTTTGTTATGTCTGGCCCCAGTGACTGTTTATAAAAGGTTAAATAATCGCTCCACATCTCATGCCATTTAGATTTATCCTCAGGAGTAATAATCCGTAGAGCTACATTTGGTTTTGTCATTTTTTGAAAGGCCTTTTATAAATCCATAAGAATGATGTGATGGCGTAGTTTTGTTTTTAACTCAAGCCTTAAAACCAGTTTTTATTAACCTATCACATGCTAAGCTATGGATATGGAGTCCGATGTACATAATTCGCTAACTGGTATTGCTGCTGTTGTGTTGGCTGCACTTGTTTGCGGTATAGCGATGGAGCGGTTTCGCCAACCTGCATTAGTCGGATATATTTTGGCGGGTGTATTGCTGGGGCCATCAGCTTTTGCGGTTGTTGAGGACCGGGCACAAATCGATGTATTAGCAGAGTTAGGTGTACTTCTTCTTCTGTTTATCGTCGGGATGGAATTGTCATTGCGTTCATTTCGGCGGATTTGGCGTCTAACTGTCATGGCAATGGCTTTTCAGGTTTTTGGCTCTGTTAGCGCTATGCTTTTTTTATCGACGTTTTTCGACCTTAAAACGGAACTCGCAATTCTATTGGGTTTTGTCATTGCCCTCTCTTCTACTGCCGTTGCCATTAAGCTGCTTGAGGACGTTGGTGAATTGCGAACCCGTGCGGGCCGCGTTGCGGTTGGTGTGTTGATTGCGCAAGATTTAGCCGTCGTCCCAATGATGCTAGGCGTCGCAGCAATGGGGGGCAACGGATTCGATTGGTACGCAATCCCAAAAATCTTGTTTTCGGTAGGGTTTCTGGTTGGTTTGATTATGTTTTTATCAACCGGTCGCAAAGTCACATTGCCTTTCATGGGCTTTGCCAGTGACTTCGCGGAACTAAAGCCCCTGATGGCGTTGGCATTTTGTTTTTGTTGGGCGGCGGTGTCGGGATTGTTGGGTTTATCGCCGGCCTATGGCGCCTTTATTGCCGGGTTAATTATTGGAAGTTCACGCGAACGTGCGGCCATGATTGAGGTTACAAAACCCATTCAAAGCATTTTGATGATGGTATTTTTCTTATCAATTGGGCTCCTGATTGATCTTACTTATATGTGGGAAAATTTAGCTCTCGTTATAACGTTATTTGTTGTCGTTGCGGTTTTCAAAACAGTCCTGAACGTGGCTGTTTTGGGCTTCTTGGGCCAACCTTGGCAACAGGCTTTTATAGCAGGGTTGTTGATATCTCAAATTGGTGAATTTTCATTTTTGCTATCGGTTGTTGGGGTTGATGCGGGGGTGATTTCACGCGATGAAAGTAGGGTTGTTATCTCTGTGACTGTCATGAGTTTGGCCCTAAGTCCAATTTGGGTGTTTACGGCGCGCCGGTTACGATTGTTAGCGAAATATGGGGTGACAGAAGCCGGACAGCTGATGCGATTGGTGTATGGGCCTGAGGCTGAAATGGTTGCTGTTAAATTGGATGGTGCACTGAGCGAAGCTCAAAGATCGCGTCGCCGGATTGCTCTGTTTTTGCGAAAACAGCGGATTAGGCGAAAGCGTGTTAAAGAATCACAAGCTGATATGGGAAAATCAGCGAAACCGCGTGCAAAGGCGCCACATGCTGAAGATGAACAGATAACAACGAAGACCAAAAAACATAAGAAATTGAAAGAGCCAAAAAATAATGCCTGACTACAGCTTCGAGCAACAAGCGATCTATAATGGGCATAAAATTATTTGCGGTATTGATGAGGCGGGCCGGGGGCCTTGGGCGGGGCCCGTGACGGCGGCGGCCGTTGTCCTTGATCTGGCTTTGTTAACACCTGAATTGCTTGGTAGGTTGGACGATTCTAAAAAAATAAATGTGGTGAAGCGCTTGGCTATTTTTGAAGAAATTATACCCAAAATTACCTATGGAGTCGGGCAAGCCAGCGTTGAAGAAATTGATGATATTAACATCTTGCAGGCGACCTTTTTGGCAATGCGCCGAGCTGTCGAGGCACTGCCCATTGCTGTTGATTATGCTTTGGTTGATGGTAATAAATTGCCTGGCCTTAAGTGCCCAGCAAAAGCTATTGTTAAAGGCGATGGAAGGTCTTTATCGATTGCCACAGCCAGTATAATTGCCAAAGTATCTCGCGATATCGTTATGGGGGAATTAGCGCAACAATTTCCCGGATATGGATGGGAACACAACGCGGGGTATGGAACTCGAGAGCATCAAGCGGCTTTGAGCACGCTAGGGGTAACATCAGCGCATAGAAAATCTTATGCTCCAATCCGCAAGATATGGGGTCAATGAATGGAATAGACTCCCACATATGGGTCTAGGAATCTTTGCTAAGTCATTGATTCAATTAAACTCTTGACGGTAACTCTTCTGTCCACCATTCTGCTTTTTATGGCAAGAGAAACAAAAAATTTAAGAGGTGAGGGCGCGAATTTAACGCCTGATCCTATCACCAAGTACCGCAACAAGATCCTACAGGGGGCTTGCGTAGAGGTTTTAAATTCGCTTCCAGCTGAAAGCGTCGACATGATTTTTGCAGATCCACCGTATAATCTGCAATTGAGCGGCGAGCTTTTGCGCCCAAATAATACCAAAGTTGATGGTGTTGACCATGTATGGGACCGCTTCGATGGCTTTAAAGCCTATGACGAATTTTCTACAGCTTGGTTGACGGCTGCACGCCGTGTCTTGAAGCCTAATGGAACGCTGTGGGTCATTGGCAGCTATCACAACATTTACCGGGTTGGAACAACTCTCCAAGATATTGGTTATTGGATGCTGAACGATGTTGTTTGGCGTAAAACTAACCCTATGCCTAATTTCCGGGGCCGGCGCTTCACCAATGCGCATGAGACGATGTTGTGGGTGGCGAAAGATAAAGATTCTAAATATCGCTTCAATTACGAATCAATGAAAGCCATGAACGACGATTTACAAATGCGTTCTGATTGGATGCTGCCGCTGTGTACTGGCGGCGAGAGACTTAAGGAAGAAAACGGCAAAAAAGCGCATCCAACGCAAAAACCCGAAGCCTTGTTACACCGGGTCATCATGGCATCTACAGATGTAGGTGACGTGATTTTGGATCCCTTTTTTGGTACAGGAACAACAGGCGCTATGGCAAAAAAACTAGGTCGTAGCTTTATTGGGATCGAGCGCGATTCATCTTATGTAAAGCTCGCTCGGGATCGTATTTTTAAAACTCAACAACTGGCCGCTGACGAGTTTTTAAATACGCCGTCAAAACGAACAGAACCCCGCATTCCCTTCGGCTCGTTAGTCGAAAAAGGGTTTTTGGCACCGGGTCAGAAGTTAACGGATATGCGTCGCCGTCACACAGCCCGTATTCGTGCGGATGGAACGTTAGTTTCGGCTGAGTTTAAAGGCTCAATCCACCAAGTGGGAGCGCAAGTTCAAAAAGCCCCAGCGTGTAATGGATGGCAGTTCTGGTGTGTCGAACAGCAAGGGAAATTGGTTCCAATTGATGTTTATCGCCAGCAAATACGAACTGAAATTCACTAGGGTCACGAGCCTTTGATATCTATCTTAAAAAAAGTAAGGCTTGGGCCTTGTTTTTTATTGCAATTTTTTTACAGCTAACATGCAATCTCGCCAAATATAATTGGCTTGGCCGCGTTGTTGCTCTTCTTGATCCCATGTTTGCTCGCGCAAGACTCTAAGGCCTTTTGGGTCAACCTGTTTGATGTTATCTGCTAATTGTTTTTCAATGTCTGCAATGGTTGTGACACGGTTATTCTGAATTTCGCTCAGTAGTTCTTTTAAGTCGGCGTCGCATTGTTGAGACGTCATGCCTGCAGAAGCTGTTATGCTCCAAAGGACCACAGACGCCGTGATGAGGGATTTGTGAAACAGAGCCATAAAATTCCTAGTTAAAATTCGAACTGAGTTTAGTATTATATGAACACAAAAAAGCGGAACTCGAAAGTGCCACTTTTTTGAGCAAGATCGGATCAAATGAATTAATTTTTGGACGTGGTATTGCGGAAATATCAATCTATTAGCGTATTTGTTGTGCGCTTGATTCAGCGTGTTGGCACGGGCTCGTCACCAGAATAGTCATAGAACCCACGGCCAGATTTACGGCCCAACCATCCGGCTTCAACATATTTTACAAGTAACGGACAGGGGCGATATTTGGTATCGGCCAAGCCTTCGTGCAAAACATGCATAACTGCCAAGCACGTGTCTAATCCGATGAAATCAGCCAACTCTAGCGGCCCCATGGGATGGTGTGTGCCTAACTTCATGGCTATATCAATGGATAGAACGGAGCCAACGCCTTCATACAGGGTGTAGACAGCTTCGTTGATCATTGGTAGCAAAATTCGGTTAACGATAAACGCTGGAAAATCTTCGGCGCTTACTGGGGTCTTGCCTAATTTAACCGTAAGGTCTTTGATTATGTCATAGGTGTCTTCATCAGTCGCAATGCCACGAATGATTTCAACCAGTTCCATACGGGGAACAGGATTCATGAAATGCATACCAACGAATTTACC